>JAPKZC010000165.1 GCA_026394025.1 Candidatus Solibacter sp. | reverse complement strand
AGTGCCCTCGCTGCGGGTCTTCCCTGGAAGTGGCGGTGGTAGTCCACATTCCGGAAGCTGCGTAGTACCCGGATACCAAGGTTAGGTTGTCCGCCAAGTTGCTTTCTGTCATAGTGAAAGTTGAATTGGGACCCGATGAAACGTAAGATCCAGGCAAAACCCGAGCCGGTAATTCCAGCCGACCTGCTGGAACAGGCGAAAAAGTCCGTGTCGCCTGACCGTCTCAAGAAGTTGGAGAAGTGCTCGGTGTGCGGCGCGGAGACAACCCTCCTGGCGGTTGGAGAGCCGTTGTGCTGGGTGTGCCGCAGGCTGAAGATCAGCGCCTGGCGCGAGATCGAACAGCCAATGCCGATGCAGGAATAGGGTCTACGAGTTCGTCTCAATCAACTGTGCAACATCTTGCCACTCAATCATAAGCGCCTCGAGGTCCGCGCGGCGGGCCCCAAGTAGCTCGTGAACCCTCTTGGTTTCCTCCACATTGACGAAGTTGCCCAAGGCGGCTTCGTAGTCGGCAATTTCCACTTCGAGGCGCGTGATTTCGTCTTCAATGGCGTGGCTGCGTTCCTTCATCTGGCGGAGTTTGATGGGGTTGAGGCGGGTTGCCCCGGTTTTGCCAGGCTCTGCCGCCGCCGGGGTGTCGGCAGGAGCCGGGACCGGAGCGGCCGGAGAATCGTCAGCCTGGGTTGTGGCGGACGCCGGGGCGGACCCTCCGCCCTGCTTGCGCCACAGGTAGTCCTCGTAGTTGCCGGGATAGACGCGAACCTTGCCGTTCTCCACTTCGACCACGCGGGTAGCCAGTTTGTCGATGAAGTAGCGATCGTGTGAAACGAACACGACGGTACCGTGGTACTCCTGCAAAGCCGTCAGCAGCACATCCTTAGCGCGCATGTCCAGGTGATTGGTGGGCTCGTCGAGCAGCATGAAGTTCGACGGCACCATCAGCATGCGAGCCAGCGCATAGCGGTTGCGCTCGCCGCCGGAAAGCACGCCAATCGGCTTGAAAGCGTCGTCTTCGGAGAAGAGGAAACAACCCAGGATGCTGCGCAGTTCGGTATTGGTGGCGCGCGGGGCTACGGTTGCCAGATCGTCGATCATGCGCGCATTCTGGTCGAGTTCCTTGTATTGGTCCTGCGCGAAATAGTCGGGCTGGGCGTTGTGGCCGAGGATATATTCTCCCGAGGTCACCGGCTCGGCGCCGGCCAGAATCTTGATCATGGTGGATTTGCCCGCGCCATTGATGCCCACCAGGGACAGGCGGTCGCCGCGTTCGATGATGAGGTCGGCATCGGCAAACACCACCAGATCGCCGTAGGCTTTCGAGACCTTTTTGAACTCCGCCACGATGCGGCCGCTCGGCTTGGGCTGCGGGAAGCTGAACCGGATGGTCTTCTCTTCTGGCGGAATTTCGATCCGTTCGATCTTCTCCAGTTCCTTAATGCGGCTCTGTACCTGTTTGGCCTTGGTGGCCTGGGCGCGGAACCGGTTGATAAAAGCTTCCAGTTGCTGGACGCGGTCCTGCTGGTTCGCATGGGCCGCATGTAGCTGCGCGCGCCGCTCGTCCTTCAGTACCTCGTAGCGGGAGTAACCGCCGGTGTAAATGTGCAGGCTTCTGTTCCAGAGCTCGACGATCTTACGCACGGTGACGTCGAGGAAGTAGCGGTCGTGCGAGACCAGCACGTACGCATAGGGGTAGGCGGCCAGATACTCTTCCAGCCAGTTGCGGGCTTCCAGGTCAAGGTGGTTGGTGGGCTCATCCAAAAGCAGCAGGTTGGGCTTTTCGAGGAGCAGTTTGGCGAGCGCGATGCGCATCTGCCAGCCGCCGGAGAACTCTTCGGTGCGGCGTTTCCAATCGCGCTGCGAGAAGCCGAGGCCGCTCAGCACCGCGCCCACCTGCGATTCGATGGTATAGCCGTCGCGCGCGCGGAACTCGCCTTCGGCCTGGTGAAACCGCTCGGCAACCTGCCCGTATTCGGCGCTGGTGGGGTCGAGTTCGGCCATACGGTGGGCCAGGTCTTCCTGCTCTTGTTCGAGTTCACGGAGGTGGGCGAACACGGTCATGCACTCGGCGAAAACGGAGCGCCCGGAAAGCGATAGCCCTTCCTGGGGCAGGTAGCCGAGGGTCACGCCCTTCTGGGTGGTCATGACGCCGGAATCGAGTCCCTCGATGCCGGCCAGCACTTTCAAAAGCGACGACTTGCCGGTACCATTGGCGCCCACAATGCCGGCGCGCTCGTTGGGCGTCACCAGCCAATCGGTGTTGTCAAAAAGGATTCTGGGACCGTAACGTTTTCCGGCCCCCGTGAGTTGGATCATCGGCTAAACAATTATTGTAGCGAGTGCGCTCCGGAACGCGGGACCGACACTCCGCGTCCGGAGCCGCAGACAGGAGAAGGAAAGCTTTTGAGCGCCTGTCATTATGTGGGACGCACGCGGGATAAATCCGGTTATAGCCAGTATTGCCACTGGCCGGTAACCAGCACGTACGCGGCGAGCACGGCATTGGTGACCGCGTGGGCGAGAATGCAATCGGCCAGGTTGCGGGTGCGGACCATCCACCAGTTGTAAACGATTCCGGCGGCCAGGCCCACTTCCCAATAGGGACCGTGTTCGGAGGCAAACAACAGGGCCACAATCCAAAAAGCCGAAGGCACGTACTTGCCCAGCGGGACGGTGAGGAAGTCATTATCGATCAGCCAGCGCATCATCCAGCCGCGCCAGAAGAGTTCCTCCAGGATGGGGACCAGGGCGAAGGAAGAGACGGCGCGCAGCACCAGGAAGCCGATGTTGGCCTTCAAGTGGGGCGCCAGAGTACTGGCGGCGGAGCCGGTGAGGGAGTTCTCAAACAGCCAGTGGTGCCGGTATCCGAACAGCACGTCCGGCGCCACCCAGATGACGAAGACCGCCACGCCGATTCCGATGCTGGCCAGCGGGGCACTGGGACGGAAGGAGAGGTAGGGCCAGGAGACGGCGCCGATCAGCGCCGCCACGATGAGGAAGCGCACCGGGTACAACCACTGGGGCGGCAGCGGGATCATGCGCTCCACCGCCATGATACCGACGAAAGCAATGAACGGCGCGATGTACGCCAGGGTCGCGCGTTGGCGGGAATCGATAGATTTCAGCATGTGCGTTGAGGCTGTCTGCCATGGTAACTCACAGCCCGCCCCGGCCTACAGGGAATTCAGGTAGGCGATGACGTCCGACATCTCCTGCGCGGTGAAGCGCGGCCAGGCGAGTTTCTTGGCGGTCATGGCGTCCAGCATCTGGGGACCGTGGTCCCAGAGTGCGGCCACCATGGTGATGTCTCCGTAAGCATCCTTGCCTTTGCCGAGCTTGGGTGCGCCGCTGCCCGCATCGTTATGGCAGGTGGCGCAACTCTTGGCGGTGAACACGGTCTTGCCGCGATTGGCGCTGCCCGTACCGCGGAAATACTGCTTCGCCCAGATGTAGGAGATCATCTGGCGCATCTCTTCCGGCGCGAAAGTCGGCGGCGGATTCTTCATGCTGGGCTGGTGGTTCCACATGCCGACGGCAATCTCGGTGAGGGTCTGATTCTTGAGCAGCACGTCGAATGCGCGCTTGCCCACGTGGCACTCCGCGCATCCCTTGGAGGAGAACAGCTTCTCGCCCGGATCCGACGGCGGGAACGAGAAGTTCTTGGCCAGATTGCGGGTCTCCGGCAGGTTTTGCAGGTAGACCAGCATGTCGGTCAGTTCCTGTCCCGCGATCTGGCCCCAGGCCAACTTCTTTTTGGAGAACTCGGCGCGCATCTTCGGGCCGTGGTTCCACATCTGTTGGGCCAGAATCACCGGGTCGGCAAGCGACTCCCACTTGGCCACGGGTGGCGCGGTGGCAACGGGGGAACTGGCAATGCCGTGGCAATCGGCACAGTGGCGGGCGGCGAAAGCCTGTTTGCCGCGGGCGGCGTCGCCGGGTTTCTCGAAGTACCGGGCGGACACGAAGTAGGCGAACAGGTCGGCGGCGTTTTCGGGAGTCATGCTGCCCTTTTTGACGCCTTGCTTCTTCATGGCGGCCCACATATCGGGCGCGTGATTCCACATCAGGCTGGACATCACCGATGGGGTGTAATTGCGATCCACGCGGCGCGCCAGATCGGGCGCCAGGGTGCCGCCCTTGCCCAACAGGCTGTGACACTGAATGCACTGCTGACTCTGGAACAGTTGCTCTCCACGGCGGGCGTCGCCGGGGATCACACTCGCCCCTAGCGCACTCCAGACGACGAGCACGCCCACGGGAATCACTCGAAGCATGAACATTGCCGGTCTCCTATTTACTCAGCCTAAGTCCGGTCATGAAGATGTGCGTCCGGAACCCTTCATACATGTACAACTGTTCGCCGAACCCATACCATCGCCACTCGGTGTTCCATTGTACGTGCTTCTGGAGAGGAAGGGAAAGGCGTCCCAGGGGCTGGTAGTAGCGCGAAGAGCGGGAACCCGCGGAGATGAAGAGCGACCCGCCGGCGGAAAGTCTGGCGGCGACTCCCGCCACCGCGGGCAGCACGATATCGATGGAGGAACTCGCGGTGTGCGCGTTTTCGCGGTATACCGAGACCGAAGGAGCGTAGAAGGGCAACAGCAGGTAGTTGATGCTGGAGTACATTGTGGAGCGGTCATACTCCGCCGTGACGCTGAAGTGCTTGCCGCCGTTTGGTGTCCAGAACGCGGCCAGCGAATTGTCCCGGCTGCGGAAATCGTACTGGATGCCGGCCGAGGGATTCTGGTTGTCGAGCAGGGTGAAATTCGCCTGGAACCAGAGCGACGAGGCTGCCTGATAGCGCGCCCGGGCCCGCACCTTATGGTAGTTGTACAGGCTGGTACGGAAATAGTCCTGGTCGGTTGAGGCCCCTTCGTAATCCACATTCAGCGAGAGCTTCTGCCAGGGACGAACGGTCAGCCCGGCCAGCCCCACGTGGCGCTTCAGTTGGCGCGAAGCCAGGGGACCGCTCAGGTCCAGAGTGCCCGCGCGCACGGTGGCGTCACCCCACACATAACGGTAGCCGCCGCGGAGGGTGATTCTGGACGTGACATCCAGAATGGCTTCCACCTGCTGCTGGTTGTAATTCACCACCTGCGGGGTGCTCAGCGCCGAAGCCAGCGCGGGGAATGTCGCGGCCGGCGAAAACAGTAATTGTTGGGTGAGTGCGCCCGTGCCCGTGGAGTTGTACCTGTTGGTGGTAAACGATTCGACGATGCGCAGGCGCCGGATGGGCCGGATTTCGATCCCCGCGTTGGCCAGATCGTGCGGCGCGGCTGCCGCGCTCGTGCCCAGGCTGTATTGCCCGCTGTACACTTGCTGTGCAGATACTGGCCGTACAGGTTCATCCATGAAAAAGGACTCGCCGTCGCCAGAACTTTGCTGTACAGGCTGGCGCCGCGAACTCCGTAGGTTTGGCGCAGGGTGTTGAGCACCAGGGTGCTGCCCAAGAGCGGCGTGGTGCGGTCGCCGTAGTGGACGCCGTTGAAGCTGGCCTGGTCGTCGTCCTTGTAAGTGGTCCCGCCCTGCTCCACTGTGACATGCCAGCGGTTGTATTCCAAGCGGAGCCCGCCGCGGTAGTTGTTGGTGCTGTCCCGCAACAGAAGCGGCACGGCGTATTCGTTATTGGCGTCTTGCAGCCAGGTTTCCACGCCATGCCCATAGCCCGAGTTGCGTTCGAACACCAGGTACGGCAGGACGTGCTTACCGGGGAAGAATTGCAGGTCCACCTGGCCGCTGCGGCGCCTGGTATCGAAGGCGCGTTCGTTGAACCCGCGTGGGGCCAGCGGGTTGGCGAAGGAAGGCAGCGCATTGAAGTAGGCGATATTACGGTAGTCGCCGGTCAGATCGTACAGCCCGCGCTTGGTGACCTGCACGTGCGCCGTATTGTAGGGGTCGCCGCCCCACGCGTTGGCGCGGGCATCGATGCGGTCGAACAGACGGTGTTTGGGGTCGGTGATTCCATCCCGGTCAGCTTCGGCCCATCGCCCAGATTGACGATGCTGCGATAGGTGGCATCGCTGCCGCGCACGTCGCCCACCCAGCGATAGCCGAAATCGAAACTGCCGGTGATCCACGGCTCGCTGGAAGGCACTGGCGTTACGGCTTTTTCATCGGCTTTGGCGGGAGCCGTCACTTCAGCCGGCTTGGCTTGCGGCGCCGGCGGTTGGGCAAACGCCGCGGCCATTACGAGGAATGCCAGTAGAAATCTCATTTGGTGAATGCCCGATTCGCATAGGAACCATGCACCTTCTGGTGACAGAGTGTGCAGTTTTGGAACCGCGGAGTGCGCAAATCATGGATCGCCGGACCGACCGTTCCCAAGGTGGAGTTGGCCGCCGGTTTCGGCACCGGCAGGTTGGAGTGGCACTCCATGCACACGAAGCGCACTTCATGCCGCGTCAGCATGCGGGGGTTAGCCGAGCCGTGCGGTTGATGGCACGTGCCGCAGCCTTCCAATCGCACCGGAGCGTGTTCGAAGGGAAATGGTCCCACCTTATCGCCGTGGCACTTGGCGCAACCTGGTTCGTTGGATCGCGTGGTCTGGACCGACTTGGGCAGCGCGCTGCCGTGCGGATTGTGGCAATCCACGCAGGACATGGCCCCTTCGGGCAGACGATGTTTGTAAGGTTTCTGAAAACTGGCCCACACGTCGGTGTGGCAGGCAGCGCATTGTTTGTTGATTTCCGCCGGCTTGCGCGCCACCAAGCCGTGCGGTCCATTCTTATGGATGGCGTGGCAGGAGGTGCAACTCACCTGATTCCTGGCATGACTGCTATTCAGACGTCCGCTGTGGGTGGACTGATTCCGGTGGCAGGTGAGGCAAGCGCGATCG
>JAPKZC010000478.1 GCA_026394025.1 Candidatus Solibacter sp. | reverse complement strand
TGTCCACTGGCTCAGCGCTTCTGCCGCCAGCGGGATTGCCCCTTCGATTGTCACGGTGCGTGTGTCGCCTCAGGGTTTGCCGCCAGGAACCTACCTCGGGCAAATCATGTTCCAAGCGGCGAGTAGCAGCGTCACCATCCCGGTGAGTTTGGTGGTGGTGGATAGCAAAAATGTTACGTCTCAACAAACACCCGGCGTGAACTTCACGATGCCTGTGGGTTCCAACCCGCTGGCGCAGACCGTTAACGTCGCCAGCACAGGAGCCAACTTCAATTTTATTGCGACAGCACAGACTGCTGGCGGTGGCAACTGGTTGCGGTCCGCGTGTAGTAACAGCTCCGTTTATGGTGGCTATAATACACCATCGGCATGTTCCATCAATGTGAACGCCGCGACGCTGTCATCAGGCATATATGCCGGGCAGGTCACATTCGCTCCAACCGGCAGCGGTCCCGCGATGATTGTGCCCGTAACACTGACGGTGGGCAATCCCGCCTCCTCGGCTCCCTCCATCACGTCTGGCGGTATCGTTCCCGTTGGTAGCTCAGTCGCAACCATCCAGCCCGGCGAGTGGGTGTCCATTTATGGAAGGAACCTGGCCAGCGGAACAGTGTCTTGGAACGGAGACTTCCCCACATCGCTCGGCGGAACCAGCGTGACGATCAACGGCAAGAGGGCTTATCTTTGGTACGTCAGCCCTGGGCAGATCAACCTACAAGCCCCAGATGATACGACGCGGGGTAGCGTTCCCGTGGTAGTCACAACCGCCAATGGAAGCTCAACGTCGACTGTGACTCTGGGAGATTTTGGTCCGTCATTCCTCCTGCTTGATAGCAAACACGTGACCGGCATCATTTTCAGGTCCAACGGTTCAGGCGCTTTTGGCGGAGGCAGCTATGACATTATCGGGCCTACGGGCTCCTCGCTTGGCTATCCAACAGTTGCCGCGAAGGCTGGCGACATCATTGGGCTTTTCGGCGTTGGCTTCGGGCCTACCAATCCGCCAGTGGCGGCTGGCCAAGGGTTCTCCGGCGCGGCGGCAACCCTTAACTCAGTAACGCTCCTGATCAACGGCCGTAGTGTGACTCCGTCATTCGCAGGACTGGCTGGGGCCGGCTTGTACCAAATCAATCTGACGGTTCCTTCGGGTCTCGGCACGGGCGACGTCTCGTTTCAGGCAAGCGTGGGCGGGGCTCAGACGCCGACGGGCGTCGTGATTTCGCTGCAATAGCTAAAGCTAAACCTTCGGAGACCAACAAGGCCGGTTGTCCTTCGTCACTTGACGTTGGCTGTACCCCACTGTTCAGGGTCTATAGATCCAATATCAAGCGCGACGACGCTCCATTGCTTGTTGAACTCACTATACTTTACTACGCATCTGAACCGAAAGCGGTCGGCGAGACGCACCAAGTCGGGGCCCACGACGGCGGCGGCTGGCGTCGGAATGCTCCTGAAGAGGCCGAGAATAAGTTGATGCTTTTCTCCTGGAGTGGCTAGCGGACCCTTGTAATCGTCGGCTGTGACTATTTTGTCCATCTTCGCTTCGCTGATCCTCACCAGCAGATTTCTCACGGGCTTGGGAGGAATCGTCTGAGATTGATCAATATCAGTTTCGAGAGCAATACCGAGCAGCTTTGGAGTCGCGACCACTTCAAATGGCCTGCCCATTCCCTGGGTTGTGTTGAGGAATGAATCCAAATACCCCTGGGGAATCTCGCGGACAGCGACCAAACCGGATGATTCCGCTTTCTTCAGGAACGCCAGAACGTCACCGTTGACTCTCACCTGTTTCCCCGTTGGGATGCCAATAAGTCCGAAGCCTTGATTCATCAAGGCCGCTTCGATTACCGCGTTCCTGCCGGAGGTGTTAGGGGTGCCGCAGCCAACGGTACCAAACGCGATGGTCGCAAGTACACAGACGAGCTGAAGCTGGAACGCCTTGTTCTTCATTTCACTCCCTTCACGATGCGGCCGCCGCCGCGAACGGCCGTGCCCTCGGCAGGCTGGCGCATCTCCCGCCGATGCCCGGAAGGCACCCCAGCGCGAGGCGACGGGCCCGGTGGAATTGTTCGTGACGCGAAGCTGGAAGCCTATCCACTCGCTATAGAAATTAGACTACATTGTAGCGCACCAATTTACACTTCAAGGAGTTGCTTTTCGAGCGTGGCGTGTCAGCGAACCACACGACGGTGTGGTGCTGGGTGCAGAGGTACGCGCCTGAGTTGGAGGCGCGGTTGCGCCGGCGGTTTCGCCTACGCGGTGTCTCTAATCCCCGCTCACCCGTAAAGCCGGCGGATTGCTCGCTGCCAACGCCCCGATGGAAACGTGAATCTGCGGCATCGAACCGTGCTCGAAACTCTCCTGTACGCGTGAGTCGTCCATCCGGTCGCGTAGCATCTGGCGGCGGAGTTTGGCCTCGAATTCCTTGAGCTGCTGGTCGATGCTATTCGACTTCTGCTTGTTGCGCACCATGTCTTCCCGGTAGCGCTTCAGGAAGTAACCGATGGTCTCGACGCGGATCCTGATCGAACCCGACGGCTTATTTTCGTCGATATCCTTGAAGCAAAAGTACGGCGTACCGGTATGCTCGACAATCTCCTCAACCACCGAATAAATCGGCGCGTCGTGGCCGCACTTGAAGCTGGAAAGCTCCAGCGCCACCAGGTTCGGATGGCGCGCCACGTACTTGGCGGCCCAGACCTTGCGGCTGGTGTTTTCGCTGTAGCTGTTCTTCCAGACATCGTTGATCGCCAAGGGCCCGGAGCACTCGCCGGCCACCACTTCGGGACCGAAGAGACGCCAGATGATGTCGTCGTCGATGGGCAGACTGTCCTGCGCGAACACAGGGTAGCCCAGCTTCTGGAACTCTTCCAGGATTTCGTGGTTGACGCCGGGATCGTTGTGATACGGACGGCCCAGCAGCACCACGCCGAGGCGATCTTCGCGCTCCAGTTGTTCCAGCACCTGGCGGGCCTCGCCGCGCATGGTGACGTTATCGAAATACTCCAGGGCGCGGTAGCCGGCCTCCACGGCGCGCTTGTTCTCTTCCGGACTGAGGCCGAGGATATCCTTGAATTCCTCGTACATCTGGCGCTCGAAGAGGTCCGCCTTGGAGAGGTTGACGAAGGTATCCAGGAAACGTATGCCCTTCTCCTTGAAGAGGTCGCCTTCCTTGACGAATGCCGCTTTGACGGCGGCCGGCGTGGTCGCTACCGTGGGGCAGGTTCGCGTGGCCTGCACGTGCGACAGCGGGCTGGTGAGGCAATCGATCATCGGGAAGAAGATGATGTCGAGCGGCTTCTTGGCGTGCGCGCGATAGAGCAGATTGTGGACGTGCGGGATCCCCAACTTGCTGGGGAAGCAGGGGTCGATGGCGCCGCGCTTGGCGCCTTCCTTGTACATCTCCTCGCTGGTGTAATCGCTGAAGACGATGTTCTCGGCCTTGATGCCGAGCGCCGCGAAGTAGCCGGTGAAGATCGGCGTCTGCGAGTACATGTTGAGTACCCGCGGCATGCCGATGCGAAGATCGGCGCGCTTCTTCATCAGTTCGACGCGCTTCTTCTGCGCGGCGGTGATCTGGAATTTCGGCAGCGGGTCGGCCAGGCTCGGGATGTCCGGGACGCGGAACACCTGCTTGGCGGCGATTTCGACGAAGTTGGGGTTGGCCTTCTTGATCTTGTCCAGCCCGCCCTTGATGCCGCGCATCTCTTCGATGTTCTCGACGGTGCCCTTTTCGCAGGTGGCGATGATCAGGCGTTGCGCGCCTGCCTCCAGCGGGACTTTAGTCTTGGCCGGGCGCCTATAGTCCAATGGAATCAAGTTGGTCTTGACGTCGATGAAAGTGCGCAGGCACTTGTTCTTGCAGAAATAACAGCGCGTGGCCTCTTCGCGCGTGGTCTTGTACTGGATGTTGGCGCATGCGTCCAGCCCGATGAAGGTGCTGACGCGGCCGTTATCCCAAAGGCGTCCGGCTTCGAGCGCGGCGCCGATAGCACCGGCCTCGCCGCAATGCTCGTGCACAATCACGTCGGCCGGAACATCCTTGCCCTTGAAGCGCGATTCGATGAAATCCACTTGCGCTTTGACGGCGGCCAGGTTGTATTGCGTGCCGCCCTGCAACAGGAAGCGCGTGCCGATGGCGGAGATGTTCGGAATCTGCGAAACGTAGAGCCAGATGTTTTTGGGCAGCACGTTGCACAGGCCCGCCATGATCTCTTCCGGTTTCCAGCCTTGACGCTGGAAATCTACAATGTCGCTCTGCATGAACACGGCGCACCCGTAGCCGAAACTGGGGAAGCCTTTGGCGCCGAAAGCCACGTCGGCGTACTCCTCCACCTTGACGTTGAAGCCTTGCGCGGTGGATTGCAGGAAGTAGCCGTTGCCCGCGGAACACTGCGTGTTGAGCTTGAAATCCTTGACGCGACCGTTCTTGAGAATGATGATCTTGATGTCCTGGCCGCCGACATCGCAGATCACGTCCACTCCTTCATAGAAGTGCAGGCCGGCTTCGGTGTGGGCCACGGTTTCCACCAGCGCGGCATCGGCGCCCACCACGTCCTTCAGGATGTCCTTGGCGTAGCCGGTGGTGCCTACGCCGAGAATCTTCAACTCCGCGCCCGAATCGCGAATCTGGCTGTCGAGTTTTTGCAGCACCTCCACGGTATCCTCGATCGGATTGCCTTTGGAGAGCTGATAGGTCTTGGCAAGGATGCGCCGCTTGTGATCCTTGGACATCAGCACGGCCTTGGTGGAGGTGGATCCGCCGTCAATCCCGATGAAGCCTTCGATGACTTCGCCCTTGTGGAAGGGTACTGGTGTGAACTTCTTGGTGCGGTACTTTTCCTTGAACGTGGCGAGGTCGGCGTCGTCCTTGGCAAGCCCCACGCCGCCGCCGCGCTTGGCCTTTTCCTCTTCGCGGCCCACGTTGACATACCATTCGAGCTTGGCGTAGCCCGTGTACCGGCCGACGTTGTCGTCCTCGCTCTTGCCAAATTCCACGCTGCCGATGGCGGCGAAATACTGCGCGTTATCGGGGGTCTTGATCAGGTCTTCGGGCGGAATGCCTTCGGGCAATGGGGTGCCGCGCTCTTCCCAGATCTTGGGAATGTTGGCCTTCCAGCAATCGCGCATGCCCTTGATGTAGCAGTTGGGGCCGCCCAGCAGCAGCACCACGGGCAGCAGCGTGTTGCCGCGCGTCAGCACGCTCAAGTTCTGCATCACGATGGCTTCAAATAGCGAGGCCATCAATTCGTCGGGCGGGACGCCCATCTTTTGCAGACCGTTGATATCGGTTTCGGCGAATACACCGCACTTGCCGGCCACGGGATGCAGCTTGACGCCCTTGTAGCCCATCTCGCAAAGCTGCTCGCTGGGAATGCGCAGTTTGGCGTTGATCTTGTCGATCACGGCGCCCGTACCGCCGGCGCACTTATCGTTCATCGACGGCATTTTCTTCTTGCGGCCGGTCTCCGGGTCCGTCTTGAAGATGATGATCTTGGCGTCCTGGCCGCCCAGTTCGATGACGCTGCCACACTCCGGGTAGAGCTTCTCCACGGCAAGAGAGACGGCGTTGACTTCCTGCACAAACTTGCCGCCGAGATACCTGGTGAGACCGTTGCCGCCCGAACCCGTCACGAACATCCGGGAACGCGTGGCATCGAAGCCTTCGATTTCAGTCTCGAAACGCTTGCAGAATTCCAGGACCTTTTCAGGCTGCCGGGTGTCGTGACGCTGGTAATCGGACCAGAGAATTGCATCCGTTGCAGCGTCGATGACCACGGCTTTCACCGTGGTCGAGCCTACGTCCATTCCGATCAGGAAGTTCTTGTCCATGATTGTGATCTCGTCAAGCCGGGAAAGGGCGGGGCGCTGGGCCCCAGCCCTGCTTAGTTCACTTTGCCTGCGGTGGCAATGCGCGCCGCGATGTGGTGCACGAAGTTCGCGGCGCCGCCGACTACGCCCTTCTTGTGGGGGACCTGATACAGCGGACGCTTGGTTTCGGGATTGGCTTCCACCCACGCGCGGCAGTGCTCCAGCGTGAGACCGGTTTCTTCCAGGGCTGCGGCGAATTCCTTCTTGGCCTTGTTCTTGGCTTCGCCGAGCGCCATCTGCACGCGGCTGTGAGCGTTGATCTCGCCTTCGCCGGAGGTCTCCACGGGCAAGTAGATCATGTCCTTGTAGTTGGAGACTACGGCGGACTGCGCGCCATCGCTCTGCGTGCTCGGCATGCAGCCGAAGGGCTTGAGCGAAAGCACCATGTGCGCCAGGTCCTTGTTCGAATAGTAAATATTCTTGGCGACTTCCAGGTGGCCTTCCCCGCCGCCGGCGCGCGAGTTATAGAAGGGGTGGCCCAGGCGCTGCAATTCGTACTGGTCGGCAAGGTGATGCGCGATGCCGCCCAGCGAGTTCACGATCTTGTGGTATTCGCTCTTGAAAATGGCTTCGGCGAGCTTCAGCTTAGCCACCTTCTGGCGGAAACCAAACTCGATTTTGGCGCGCGTGCCCAGCTTCCAGATGGGAGGCAGCACCGCGCCTTCTTCCAGACCCTTGAAGTCCTTGTACTTCTGAATGACCTGGTGGATCATGTACATGATCCAGGTGCCGATGGGTTCCACCAGAACCTGCGCGCCTTCGCGCTCCAGGAAGGTGAACATGTTGAAGTTACCGTCGCCTTCGGTGGTCTGCGCCCAGAATTCGCCGGTGATCTTGACGATGGGCTTGACGCGCAGGCGGTCGATATCGATTTGGTTGAAGCTGTCGCGGCATTTCTCCAGCGCGGGCACGTATTCGTCGCCCTTCAACTGGTTGACGAACTTGCCCACGTACTCCGCGGTGTCGCTGAAGCCGCCCAGGTATTTGCCCATGCCTTCGTCGAGCTTCCAGGGGCGTTTATTGCGGAACACCTCGTGGAGGTAGTCCATCTGTTCGTCCAGTATGCGGTCGGTCTCGCCCCCGTTCACCTCGAACGGACGCAGCGCGTAGGCCACCTCGTTCATCACGTCGCCGCAGTTCAGCGAGTTGAGGATGCCGAGGAAGAAATCGATGTTCATTTCCAGGCCGGCTTCGGCGTCGGATTGTGAAAGGCCGCCGGACTGCTGGAACAGGAGCACGCGGAAGCCATCGAACCCGGCGTTGCGCAGTGCGAGGCGATATTCGGCTTCATACATGCCGAAACGGCACGGTCCGCAAGCGCCGGCCGTGAAAAACACATACCGGTCGATGATTTCCTGCTTGGGAATTCCCTGTTCTTCCAGCGTCTGTAGATACTGCACCAGGTTACCGACGGTGAAGTAGGTGGGATTGCACTGACCGTTGTTGCCATACTCCTTGCCCGCCTGGAACGCCTTCACGTTCGGGGTGGGAACGGCTTCGGCACGGTAGCCGAGGCCTTCGAGTGCGCCGTGCACCAACTTCTCGTGCTTCCAGGTCAGCCCGCCGAAAAGCAAAGTGGTCTGGGCGCGCTGGTCCCTGGTGAAGTGACGCTCGGCGGGGCGCTTGAAGTGGTGGGCCTCGCGTTTGGCCACACCGGCTTCCCGCTCCAGGCGGGCGCGCTCTTCCGCCAGCCGCTGCCGGATCGTGTCCTCGATGCTGGAGCCGATCTGTACGAGGTTGGCAGACGTTTGGGGCTTCGGATCTACAGTCTGAGTGCTCATTAAGATACTTCCTTCCCAGTTTGGTGTCAGTTTGCGGCTTTAAACGATTGAAAGAAATAGGATTCAATTAAACGGCGCATTTGTAGAGGGAACGGAGGAAAAAGCGGTGTGAGCGGAACTGCACAGGGAAAGACGGGAGGGCCGTCGAGCTACCCCCGTTGGCTCGCCAGGATCTTTAAATAGCGTCTGTGGAGTGCTTTCCGATACGCTGCGAGACTGAGGTGCGCCGCTTCGGCCCGCTCGACCAGTCCGCGATCGGCCGCTGAGGCCCCCGCGGCAAGGCGGACCCCGGCGCGTTGTTCGAAACTCGCGTCGAAGGCGAAGCCGAACAGGGAGATGGCGGGCGATGGCGTGGCGTAGTTGTCGGGTAATCCGAGCCTCTCGAATGGGAAACTGGACGCCCAATCGACGTGATAACCGATTTGCATATTGGCAGGATTCACCGAAACCTGCGCATGCGTGACACAGTTCCTGCCCGGAATCTTATACCGGCTCCGTAGCATTTCGGTGAGCATGCCCGCGGCGCGGACTTGCGCGTTGCCGGCGCTGGTGGCGGCCTCCCCGGCCCCGGTTTGCGCCTCGAAGGAGATGCCGATGAAGCTGTCGTTCAGGTTGACGTAGAAATACCGGTCATCGGCCCAAACCGAGTGGCCCGCATGGTCGGCCGCATCGCTTTCGTTGACAATGCGGAATACCCGTCCGAAGCGATCAATCAGAAAGTTATAGCAGCGGCGGCGGCGGACGTAGTCGATCAAGGATTCGCCGACCTGCTTCAAGCGGTTGTTCTGGCTCGACTCGAACGGGGCCTGGAGACTTTCGGTGGTGTGGTATACGATTCCGGCCGGGTCGGTCCGCTTTTCGCCGCCGCGCCCTTCGGCCCCCGCCATGGAAAACGCCACGTAAGCGCGCGGGCGGTGGCGGACGGCATATTGGTTTTCGATGCGCAAGCCGTTGCTATAGACCTCAAAGTCGCTGGCCTTCTCCACCGACCACACGTCGGTGGAAGGGCTTACCGCGGGTTCCACGAGATGAATCGGCGGCAGCGCGGACGCTGCGGGCAACTCGGGCAGCACGGGCGGTGCAGCATTGGCCGCGCCGAGCCTGCGCAGGGACAGCGGCGCGGCCACCAACCCGAGCGCCAAAAGCGTGAGAAGTCCGATTGTTTTGCGTGATTTCCAGCGAGATGCCTTGAGCGGCGCCGGAGCCACGGATTGCAGGTAGCGCAAGCGCCACACTGGGTCGTGAATCTGCCTGGCTGTCCAATCCACCCACGGCCGGGTGAGTTGATTTTCGTCTGGCTGGCTCATGGCTATCCACTCTATCGGTTGGAACCCAAAAACACCTTAGTCTCCGGCACTACGTAAATATCGAAATCTTGATGAGAGAAATGGAGTGCTGTACCTACTACCTCAGTACTACTCCAGGTAAGCAGTCGTGGCCCGCGCACAGGCGCTGCCGCGTTTCTGCGCCGGCTCCGTGGGCCGAATCGGGAGTTTGGCATGTGAACGTGACTTCATGAGCGAATACAAAAATGACGGTGCGAATCCTATGGAGACAACCGGAGACCTTGCGTTGGATCGAAAGACGGGCTCGCGCGACCGCGGACCCGGTGGAGCGGTTACGCTACGTGCGGGACCGGATGGACTCAAGGGAACCGCCGGAGACATCCCGGTGGCGGCCAGTAAAAAGGATCGCCGCGGCGACGGCGGCCGCGATAGGGATAGCTCTACTGATCTGGCGGATACATTAGGAGAATCGGCAATGAGTAACGTTGAACAGGAAAGCAGCCTGCCGCTCGGACTGGACGTTGGCACCAGCCGTATCGTGGTGGCGCGCAATATGGACAAAGGCCGGCCGCCGCAATACGAGTCGCAATTGAACGCCTTCATTACGATGCCGTATTCCAAGCTGGCCGAGAGCCTGCTGGAGCGGGAAGGCGTGTTCCACGAAGTATTCGGCGGCGAGCTCGTGGTGACGGGCAACGACGCGCAGCGATTCGCCGAGGTCTTTCACGTGGAAACCCGGCGGCCCATGCTTCGGGGCTTGCTCAACCCGCAGGAGCCGCACAGCCTGCCGGTGATGCGCAGCATCATCAGCCGGCTGGTGGGAAAGGCGACGGTGGCTGGGCGGAAGGTCTTCTTCAGCATTCCGGCGCCGTGCCCCGATGGGGACCAGGCGATCGCCTATCATGAAGCTTCCATTCACCAGATTCTGAAGCAGTTGGGCTTCGACGCCCAGCCGATACATGAAGGGCTGGCGGTGGTGTTCGGCGAGATGTCCGGTTCCAACTACACGGGGATCGGGATTTCCTGCGGCAGCGGCCTGTGTAATGTCTGCCTGGCCGTGCTTTCTGTGCCGGTGATCAACTTTGCGATTCCGAAGGCGGGCGATTTCATCGACGCGCAGGCGGCGTTGGTGACCGGGGAACTGGCCACGCGGATGCGCGTACTGAAGGAACTGAACTTCGTCGTGAACGGGCTTTCGGGCGACCGGGTGCAGAATGCGCTGTCGGTGTATTACGACGACGTGATCCAGACGCTGGCGAATACCCTGCGATCCACAATTTCCTCGACGCAGCGTCTGCCCAAACTCGATCAATCGGTGCCCATCGTACTGAGCGGCGGGACGGCGATTCCGAAGGGCTTTTTGGAGCGCTTTACCGCGGCGTTGCAGCCCGAGGATTTCCCCATCAAGATTTCGGAGATCCGCGTGGCCGCGGACCCACTCAACTCCACTGCCCGCGGTGCGCTGATGGCCGCGCTGTGCTAAATGCCGGAAACTAGCTGCTAGGTAAGGCGTTTCCTCGGCCGCAGGCCCCCTCGCTATACTGGCCGTAGTGCGGATGACTCTCGGGACCTTCGCGTGGTTGCTCCGCCAGAGCCTTCTCTCCACCCTGGACGATGGCTGCTTCGGCTACGCCAAGGCCGCCGCCTATTCGGCGCTGCTCAGCTTCTTCCCCGTGCTCACCAGCGCCGCCACCATCCTGGTCCAAACGCGGGCGGAATTCGTCGCCGCCACACTCGAAAGATTCCTCTCCCGGGTCGTCCCCCCTGGCACGGAGGATCTGGTGGTCCAGCAGTTCCGCGTGATGGGCGAGCGCCCGGCCGGCTTCCTGATCGCCGCCGGCATCATCTCCCTGTGGGCCGCTTCCGGCGTGATCAAGAGCCTGATCGAGGGATTCCAGGCGGCCTACCGGGTGCCGCGCAACCGCGATTTCTTCCGGCAGAGCGGCGTCGCCATGTCGTTGGTCCTGCTCTCGGCCATACCGCTGATCTGCGCCTCCCTCCTGATCGTCTTCGGCGGACAGGTGGAGCGCGCCGTGCTCAACTGGATGAAGGTCGATCCCTTTCTGACCCCATTCGCCTGGGTCTGGCAGACCGCCAGCCGCCTCGCCCGCTACGTCCTGGCCTTCGCCACCACGATCACCGTTACGTCATCGCTCTACTACTTCGGCCCCTATCGCAAACAGCGCTGGCATTACGTCTGGCGCGGCGCCATCCTGGCCACCGTCCTGTGGTTCTTCGCCACCCTGGGATTCGCCTGGTACGTGCGCCATCTCGCCGGCTACAACGTGATGTACGGCTCCATCGGCGCCGGTATCGCGCTCCTGGTGTGGATGTACATGATCGCCCTGATCGCACTGATCGGCTGCGAATTCAACGCCACCCACGAGCGCACGCAGGGATAGCGGGCCCTCGCCCGCTTCCGGCCCGCTGGGTGAAGCGGAAACCCATCTCCTTGCAGTTCCTTCTGTATTTGTACTGGTAAGTAGGAATCTGACCCGAACGCCCGCGCGGCGGAAGACGCCCCGCGTCGCGGCAACCTTGAGCAAGTCCGGCGGCGCGGTGGTGTGGCAGCGGGAACTGCCGCATCACCACGGTCCGCGCCGCGTTCTGGTTGCCGATGACGGCCGGGTCTTATTGGTGGACGAGTGGATCAACGTGGTCTCGCCCTTCGCCCTGACCCTGATCGCCGCTGACGGCGGCGAACTGGCCCACTATTCGGCGGAGCAGGTTCTCTCCCTGCTGGCAGTCCCCCGGAAGGCGATCACCGAACACGCCCGCTTCGGCCCCTGGATTACGGATGGCCCAACACTCTCCGCCGACGGCGACTGGGTGCTCTTTAAGGCTGGCGGTCGCAGCCTCAAACTGCGCCTGGCAGATGGACGGATTTCGGTCGAGGATTGACCAGGCATCGAAACGCGCCTTGGTATCGGCTACAATCTGTGATAGTGAAAAGCGCCGTCCTCGTGGTAATGCTGGTGTCGTGTGCCTATGCCGCGGGCATTCCCATGACCCTCGTCTCCGACGCCGAAGCCGAAGCGCTGCACTCTGCCATCGTCCGCAAGGAAGCCTGGACGCTCGATTCGGTCCGCCACCTCCGCGCCGACGCGGAGCACCGCGCCAAAGAGGGACCCTGGAGCGTCACCACGGAGCGCCCGCAGGGCATCGCTATGGACATTCACGAGTTCTACAGCGAGGCCCCCTACTGGTGGCCGCAGGACGGCGACCCCAAAGCCCCCTACGTGCGCCGCGACGGCCAAACGAACCCAAACCGCTTCGTGGCCAACAAGAACGCGCTGGCTGCAATGTCCGATGCGGTCTTCGCGTTGGGCACCGCCGCATATTTGCTGGACGACCCACGTTACGCCCAGCGCGCCGCCCGCGACATCAACACCTGGTTCATCAATCCCAAGAGCCGCATGAACCCGCACCTGGAGTATGCCCAGGCCATCCGCAACTTCAACAACGGGCGCGGCGCGGGCATCATCGATGGACGCGCCTTCATCCGGGCTATTCAGGGTATGGAGTTCCTGGCACAAACCGGGAACTGGGATGCCAGGGACCAGGCCGCTGTTAAGAAGTGGTTTCAGGACTACCTGCACTGGCTCACCAACAGCGACAACGGCAAGAAGGAAAAGAGCGCCGGCAACAATCATGCCTCCTGGTGGACCGCCCAGGTGGCGGCGATCGCCACCTTCGTCGAAGACGACGCACAACAGAAAGCCGCGTTCAACTATTACCGCGACCACATCTTCCCGCGCCAGATCAAGCCCGACGGCAGCGCCCCCCGCGAGGAGGCCCGCACCAAGGGCCTGTGGTATTCCGCTTTCAACCTGGAAGCCCTCGCCACCACTTGCCGCATCGCCCAGATTAGAGGCGTCGATTTGTGGAGCGCGCACGGCAAGGGCGGCGTCACGCTCGCCACCGCGGTCGAGTACCTACTACCCTACCTCTCCGACCCCAAAAAGTGGACCAAGGAACAGATCACCGATATCCCCAACGACGGTCTGTACTTCCTGGCCTACGCCGGGATGGGGATGAAGAAACCCGAGTACCTCGCCATCTACCGCAAGCTGGAACGGCCCGAAGCCGGCTGGCTCAGCCTCACCGATCTCATCGTGGGCCGCTACGAAGCGGCGGGCCACCAAACGCGGCATTAGAGTGCGAGCTTCGCTCGGATGGACAAGCCGAAGGCTTGCTCGAGAATAGGCGCTGGACAGGCAACCGCTCCCTCACGGTCACGGCTCTGACTGGTGCCCGACTGGAAATCGAAGGACGATGCGGGTGCCGGGGGTGGGCTTCTGTTCGACCGACCCATCGAGCTGGTTGGTCAAGATGTGGACGATGCGCAAGCCAAGCGATTGGGTTTGTCCAGTGAATGCGCCGTCCGGCAAGCCGGGGCCATCGTCCGCAACGGCAAGTTCGCAGCAGCCAGGCTCGGGCTGGTGAAAGGAAACCAGAATCCGCCCGGTGCGTCCGCCGGCGAAAGCGTATTTGAAGGCATTCGACAGAAGTTCGTTGAGGATCAAGGCGCACGGGACCGCTCGCTCAATGCTCAGTTCGATGGGATCGAGATGCAAGTCAAGGCCGATGCCTCTGAGTTCGCCGCCGAAGGTCGAATATACGCCTTGCACAAGCTCTCGGGCATATTCGGCGAAATTGATGCACTGGAGTCCCTCATGGGAGTACAAGTGCTCATGGACGAGCGCGATGGAGTGTATGCGTTGCCGGCTTTCTTCCAACGCCAACTGAGCCTCCGGCCCGCTGCCATCGGCCTTCATACTGAGCAGACTGGCGGTCACCGCAAGGTTGTTCTTCACGCGATGGTGAATTTCCCTGAGCAGAACTGTCTTTTCCTGCACCGCCAACTCCATTTTGCAGACGGTCGCGCGCAGCGCCACTTCGTCCCGCTTGCGTTGGGTGATGTCTTGCGCGCTGATGAGAACCCTACCCGTGTCTTTGGATCCGAGATAAGCCGTGGAGATCAGCAGACACCGAAGGTCCGCCCCTTGCCCCGCATCGATGGGGAGAACGGCCTCCACCTGATCACGTGATTTCCCGTCGGCGAAAGTGCGGATAACAGCCAGGCGAATCTGGCACGATGCGCAGGATGGCCCGAACCCGCAACCCCGCGGGTCGTCCAGCGAATGAAGACAGCGGACGGCTTCGCCGAGCCGAAGATCGAGCATTTCCTCTGCCGGGCGGCCGGCGAAATTCGCCGCCGAATTGTTCAACTTGGTCACCTGCCGGTTCCGGTCCACGAGCATTAAGGCGACCGGCACGCTGGCATAGATGGCGGACATCTCGGCGTGTGCCAGCCGCAACTCCTTCTCGGCCCGCTTGCGAGCGGTGATGTCGGCGAAGATGCAGGCGAACTGATTGGGCGCGGGCCGGAAGGCCGTCACCTCGAAGTGTTTATTCAGTGCGACGGCGCAGTTCTCGAAAAAGGCCGGTTCGCCGGTGACGGCCACCTTGTCGTAGGCCTCGACCCAGTTCGGCTCGATGCAGGGCATGACCTCCAGAGCGCTCTTGCCAAGTACGTCTTGCGCCTTCAGCCCGGTCATGCGCTCGAAGGCCGGGTTGACGGCAAGGAAGCGGTAGTCGGCCGGCATACCCTGCCCGTCGTAGACGATCTCGTACAGGGCGAAGCCATTCAGCATCTCGCGGAAGAGTGTCCGGTAGTTCTCTTCGGCCCGCTTGCGCCTTTTGATGTCGATGATCACGAAGTGGGCGACTGGCGCGCCACCGGCGTCCTTGGCGGCGGTGGCTTTCAACCGCACCCAGAATGCCGTTCCGTCCTTCTTCACCAGCCGCAGCTCGAACACCTGCGGCTCACCGGCCTCAAGGAGCTGTCTGCGGTGGCGGTAATAGAGGTCCTCGTCCTCGCGGAAGACAAATTTTGTCAGCCGCCGTTGGAGCAGCGCGCCTCTGGCCACGCCCAGCAAACCGGCGGCGGTGAGATTGGCCTCCAGGATCAGCCCCTGCTGGCTGACCGTGCAATAGCCCACCGGCGCCAGATCGTAGAGGTCGAAATAGCGCGCGCGCTGGGTGTCCAGTTCCGTCTGCGCGCGGCGCAGTTCCGCGTTCTGAATTTCCAGCTCGATCTGATGCACGCGCAGTTCGTAGTGCGTCCGCCGGACTTCCGCGGGGGAAAGGCCGTCGAGATTATCGGGCCCCTGCGCCGCTGCTCCCCGATAGATCTCTTCGGCCCGCCGGCGCAGTTCGGCGGCGTCACCGGAATGGGTCACTTTGTCAGACATCGGCTTGCGCCTCTACTGCACGAGCCGGGTCCCCTGTTCCAGTAGCATGCGAACCCGCCGGAGGAGTTCCGCCGCGGGAAATGGCTTGGGCAGCAAGTTCAGATCGCTACTGCGCAGCCCACGCGGTTGGACAACGTCGTGCCGGTACCCGGAGACAAACAGAGTCTTCATGGCGGGACGCAAGGGCATGAGCCTGGCGGCCAGTTCCGGTCCAGTCATGCCGGGCATGAGCACATCGGCTACCAGAACGTGAATGGGCCCCGGGTAAACCTCGGCAATGGCCGCGGCCTCCTCGGCATTTCGCGCTTCCAGCAGTTGGTAGCCTTCGTTCTCCAGGAACTTGTGCATCAGGCGGCGGACGGAGTCTTCATCCTCCACCAGGAGGACGGTGGGAGTGGCATCTTCAGGGTCGGGGCACGCGAATCCGGCGGCCGCGCCGATTCCGCGGAAGGTGCCGACGCAGGGGAGCAGGATCTCGAAGGCGGTGCCGCGGCCGGGCTCGCTCTCGGCGCGAATATAGCCCTGGCTCTGCACGATGATGCTGTGAGCGATGGACAGGCCGAGGCCGGCGCCGAATCCGGCTTTTTTGGTGGAGAAAAAGGGCTCAAAGATGCGGGCCAGTTTGGCCTTGTCCATGCCCTCGCCGGTATCGGCCACGCGCAGCCGCACAAACTGTCCGGGTCGGTAGAGGCGCGCCTCCGGGCTATCGGGGTCAATTTCCACGGTGGAACTCTCGATGCGCAGCTCGCCACTCGAAGCCATGGCGTCGCGAGCATTGAGCGCGAGGTTGAGCAAAACCTGTCTGAGCTGGTTGCGATCGCCGCGAACGAAGCCCTCGGGGGAGCCGAGGTCCGTGACCAGTGTCAGGCTCTTGCCGAGGTTGTGCGAAATTATTGGCTGCAATTCGCAAATGACCTGATTGACGTTGAGCACCTCGAAGCGCGCCTCAGCACGGCGGCTGAGCATCAGGAGCTGGCCGGTGTTGGCACTGGCCGTCGAGGCCGCATGCTTGATCTCCAGCGCCGCCTTCTTGTCTTCTCCCTCGAGCCGGGCGCAGAGTTCCTCGGAGTAGCCGAGAATGACCATAAGCTGGTTGTTGAAATCATGGGCCAAGCCGCCGGCCATGTTGGCCACGGCCTCCATTCTCTGCGACTGCACCAGGCGGCCCTCCATGTGCTTGCGGGCGGTTGTGTCGCGGAGGACCACGATAGCGCCAAGCAGCTCATCCACGGTGCCGTTGGCCTCAGGGCCGGCCACCAGTGGAGTTGGCTGGGTGGAAGCGGCTGGAAGCCGGTTCTCGAAGCACTGGACTTCGACCACGGTGTCAGCGCCGTTCCTGGGGATCAGCTGGTAGCACCGGCTCTCGCCCGGAATGAGATCGAAGATGGGGTTCTTGGCGGGTTGGTCGGTGGATTCCTCAAACAGGGCGAGAATGTCCATGAGCAGGTGTCCATGTCCGTCGGTACCGGACCAACCGCTCAGTTTCTCAGCAACCGGATTCATGAAGACGATTTCGCCCGCGGTATCGGTAGCGATGATGCCATCGCCGACACTGCGCAGAGTGGTGGAGAGCCAGGCTTCGCTGGTGCGCAGGCGCCGTTCCATCTCGTGACGGTAGAGGGAAATCTGAACTACGCTGCGGAGGTCGCCGTCGGTGATCGGTTTAAGGATGTAGCCGAGGGGCTCGGTGAGCTTGGCGCGGTCGATGGTGTCCTGATCGGCATGGGCGGTCATGTAGACCACCGGGATCTCAAATTCGGCTTTCAGCGCCTGGGCTGTGGCGATGCCATCCATGTCGCCTTTGAGGCGGATGTCCATCAGGGCCAGATCGAACGGAGCGGAACGGGCGCAACGGAGAGCTTCCACTCCGGACTGGGCAACGGCCGGAATGGGATAGCCGAGGCGTTGGAGCTTCTTCTGGACGTCGGCGGCAATCAGGCCTTCGTCTTCCACGATCAGGATGCGTTTGGTTCGATCTTCGATTAATTGCATTGCGGTTCCCCTAACTCTATTGGCGGGCCGGTGCAGCGACCCTGCCTGGATCTTCACCGTGTAGGGCGGTGAACGGCGCAAGATTCTCAAGAGCGTTGACAGGCCGGGGGGCCTGACCTGCTGGACACACTTATCCTCGGCAGGGTAGTCTTGGATTCGTTGCGGCAGCCGGGGCTTGCGGGTCTTTGCCGGGCGTATTCCGGCCGCCAGTGATTTGGCTGGAATCTACGAAGACGTAGGAACCGTGCTTATTACCTTGAGAACCTCTGTATCCAGTGGGTCGGCGACAAGCGCTATCCGAACATCCACCAGGTATTATCCGTTCGAACGGAAGATCTTCCCGCCGGTCTCCTCCACGTAGGGGAACCACCGTTAGGCTTTTAAGGGCCTACGGGAAGTCAGCACCACCTCACATGCAACGCATCCTGGCCAGGATATATTCTGTTGCGGCCGCGCGAGTGGTCCGCGCTGCCTTTCTACAATTCGAAAGTAGCACGAGGGGGCAAGGGGAACGGGTGCTGGAAATGGGCAAGTGATTGAGGAGAAGAAGTTTAAAAAAATAAATGTTCGTGTGATGGACTTGCAGAACTCGCCGGAACTAGCCTTGACATGAGGCTGCGGGTGTGAAAGGGGCCGCTTT
>JAPKZC010000822.1:1320-3036 GCA_026394025.1 Candidatus Solibacter sp. | reverse complement strand
ACCTGGCGGAACGTCTTCGGGTCGTAGATAGCGCCTTTGGCCACCGAGTTCCCCAGCGCGTCCGTGTAAGGGAGGTTTGCGCCCAGAAGGCGGCTCAGGTCGCCAGTGTAGAATTCCGGGATGGGAAGACTTACGCTGGGCGATCCGTACCCTCGTGTCACTTCGTGGTATTTCTCATAGGTCAAATAGAAAAACGTGCGATTTCGGCCGTCGTACACATGCGGGAAGTACACCGGAGCGCCGAAACTGGCCGCATAGTCGTGCTTTCGATCCTGTGCGCGCGGGATCCCTCGAAAGTTATTGTTAAACGTGTTGGCGTTGAGCGATTCATTGCGAATTGCGCCGTACGCGGTACCGTGGATCTGATTGCCGCCCGACTTCATCACGTAGTTGAAAACGCCCATCTGGACTCGCCCATACTCCGCCGAGATCCCGCTGGTTTGGACCCTGAATTCCTGCAAGGCCTCCACCGAAACCGAAGACTCTCCGAAGTGCCCCGCTCGCTCGGTGGTCACCGTTGCCCCGTCCAGCAGTGTCTCTTTGGACTGTGACGTGGAGCCGTTGATTTGGGCCGTCCAACTGCTCCCCGTGACGCCGGGAGTCACGGCGAAGGCGAAAGCCTCCGCTACTCTGCCGCCGCTGAAGGTGAGGGGCAGCTCCAGCAGCGACTTATTGGATAGACTGGTACCCACCTCCGCGCTGTCCGTCTGAACACGAGGCAACGCCGCGGTAACCTCAATCGACTCGGCGACTGCGCCGACCTCCAGAGACACGTCCACGCGGATGACATCCGCGATGCCCACCGAAACTCCGCGCTGCAGCGACTTCTTGAAGCCCGCTGCCTGGAAGGCGACATCATAGGTACCGGACGGTAGGCTCCCCACGCTGTACAGGCCTAACTGGTTGGTTCGGGTTTCGTATCTTGCGCCCGTCGCGCTCATCACAACCGTGACCTGCGCCTCGGGAACCGCGGCGCCGGAGGAATCCGTCACCGTCCCCGTGAGAGAGCCGCGACTGGTTTGTGCCGGCAGCACACAAGCAACCAGCACGAAAACAAAAACCACGTCCAATAGACGTCGCATAACTGATCCTTTCTTCTGCAAGATTCCTCTGCAAAATCAACAGGCGAATCAATCCAAGCCGTCGAACACGCACTGATTCGGCGAACAAACACCAAGTTGCCGGGGGCTGGTGGATGCGCCCAAGTCAAAGCTCACGTGGAGATTTCGACCGTCCCACAGCGGGTTGGCCGGCGCCGGCGCTGCCCCGCGAGCAAAGTAAAGCGGCAAGTGCCGGAGGTCCCGATACCAGACCGCATTTTGTTTGCTCAGTTTTTGGCGACCGTCTCACACTCCAGCTGGCGAATATGCACGGACCTGTATTTATCGAATCCGAGACGTCTCGATGCTATCGCTAATTGAAGTCTCCTGCAAGAGATAATCGCGTCCGGTTAGAGGCTATCTAGGAGGAAGTGTCCTGTATTCTGGACGCCGGGAGGATGCCGTCTCAGGCCGCCTGCCAGAATCGATTTGGCATAAAACGGCCTCAAAGTATGCCATTGGGTATATAATCGACGGTGGCAAGAAGGCCGTACGGGAGGTCGCGGTTCGAGTTCCGCACTGATCGTTCGTCTCTGTTTTCCAAGGAGCCACCGATGCACCTCCTCGATCAACTTATTGCCGGGATCATCATCCTCTTGTTGTGGGCAATGCTGGT
>JAPKZC010000822.1:0-1182 GCA_026394025.1 Candidatus Solibacter sp. | reverse complement strand
TGGCTCACCCACGTCTTCAACTTCAAGTTCCTCCTTGTGGCAACTCCTCTTGCCGCGATCCTGCCGGTCATTCGGCGCCCACAGGCCCTCGATCCTACCCCGCTGGCTCTCGGGACGTCGGGCTTGCGCGCCTCGCGTCTCAGACGAACTGGTTACGCGCGGTCCATCTCCGTTCGTTCGGCACCCGATGTACGCACTCGCCCTGTACATTTCTCTGGGCCTCGCGTGCTTGACCCATTCGCTGGCATACTTCTGCATGTTCTGCATCTATGTTCTATTGATCTTGTTGCTGATTCCGCTGGAGGAGGACGCGCTGTACCGGGCATATGGCGAATGATACGCGGTCTATCGGGGCACCGTGAAACGCCTGGCGTCGCCGTTCTTTTGAGGGAGGAGACTATTGATGATCGAAGCGCTTGCGGTAACCTTATTCCCCGTGGCTTTCCTTGCCATCCTCTTTACGGGTGGCGAACGATTCCGGCGCAGGCAAATTGAACAGGACGGAGATGCTCTGATCGATAGAACGCTTTTCTACGGCAGCAAGTACCTGATTGTTGTCCTGTGGGCGGGAATGGTTCTGAATAGCTGGGGCGTGAAGGTCTCCTTCATCGAGGGACCGGCGCCCCTCAAGAGGGCGGCTGTTTGCGTCTGGGCTGTGGGATTCATCCGGCTGTTTGCCGGGAGGTTTGGACTTGGAGATTCCTTCCGCATCGGACGTCCCAGAGAGAGCACCCGCTTGAGAGTGGACGGGTTGTTCCGTGTCAGCCGGAACCCGATGTACCTGGGCGTGCACTCGACCCTTCTGGCTTCAGTTCTCTACACCTCGAATCCAGTTCTGCTTCTGTTCGGCGCATACATAGTCGCCGTTCACCACAGAATTATCCTTGCCGAAGAGACTCACCTTCGGAACACGTTCGGTGAAGAGTACGCAGAGTATTGTTGCCGGGTGAGACGGTACCTTTAGAACCGAGCCGGAAAACGTCTGGTTCGCCAACAAAAGCGGCCCCTTTCACACCCGCAGCCTCATGTCAAGGCTAGTTCCGGCGAGTTCTGCAAGTCCATCACACGAGCCACTTGCAAAACTCGGGGGGCAGGAAGGCAGCGAAAACAAATCTGAAGAAAATTGTTAAAAAGGGGCTGCGCTGCGGTAATCTGTTGTCGCTAAACAAAACCGATTACCGA
>JAPKZC010000300.1:704-7250 GCA_026394025.1 Candidatus Solibacter sp. | reverse complement strand
CAGCAGCAGCGCCGCCGTCAATGTGAAAGTCGCGAGCTTCATGAAATCTCCTGGCCGTCTGTCGCTGAGCGCGCAGTCACCGCTGACACCAGGATACGCGCCCGGGCGTGCCCGATTCTATGAGAATCGGACCGAAGATTCTTACAAAACTCCAATTGTCCATACAGCCAGCAGGAAAGCCCGAATCGAAAGGGCGCCGGGGTATGCAGTCTTCAGAACGACAGGCGTCCCCCGATTTGCAGGTAGCGGGGAGCCGTGACACCGCCGTTCCAGGTGCCGAAGGCCGGACTGTTGACGCTGGTATTGAAACCTCGCAGCGTGTGCATGTTGAATACATTGAAGGCATCGCCGCGGACCTGGAACGCGATGCCTTCCCTTAGGTGGAAGTTCTTCATCAGCGTTGCGTCTGCGTTTTTATAGGCGAAGCCGCGAAGGTTGTTGACCCGGGGACCCACGCCATAGTAGTAGGCGAACGCACTGGCGGGTTCGAACGCCTTCACGTTGAGTAGGGGTTTGCTCACGTCGATTTGGCTCTTATCCTGAAGGAACGGGTCGACTCCGGGAATCTCGCCCGGAATGCAGGACACCCGAATCTGGGCGGGGACCGTGCACGTACCGCTGCGGACGGAGAAGGGAGTGCCCGAGTTCCAGCGTACGACGCCGCTCAGACGCCATCCCCCGACAACGGCATCGAGCGCGCGGTTGCTGGCGAGGAGCCGCCTTCCCTTGCCGACCGGCAGGTCATACACGAAAGCCGTGCTGAAGGACTGCGGGACATCCGCGTTGGAGATCGATTTGGCGCGGCGCCGCTCATAGGGCGAGAACCCGGTGCCGCCCGGCTGGTTGCTCTCAGTATCGGTGAGCAATTTGGAAAGCGTGTACGAAGTGAGCACCCATAGGCCTTTACTGTAGCGCTTCTCAATTTTGATTTGCAGCGAATGGTAGTTGGAGTTGCCTGCCATTTCGTTGACGCCCTGGATGCTGCTGCAATACTGCGGATAGGGGAGCAGCGCCTGCCCGACGGTGGGCTTGCAGGCTTTCATCTGCTCGATCCAACCCGCGTAGGGCGTCGGCACTCCATCGAGCGAGGTCATGCCTGGCTGGAACGTGTCGTTCAACTTGGCGCCGTACTGCTTGAGCAACTGCGGATCGATCGCGTTGAGGGGAGCAAGGCGCGAGAGCAGGCGCGTGCCCTTGGTGCCGACGTAGGATGCCCCGACGAACAGGTCGCTGAAGAACTGACGCTCCAGGCCGAAGTTGAACTGCTGCGTGTATGGCTTGCGATTCCCGTCCTTGGGCCGGTAGATCGGCGCGTTTTGGCCGTTGGCGAACCCGGGGTCCAGGAAGGGAGGCAGGGGGGTGGTAATGGCCGGGACGCCATTGCTCAAGAGGAACGCCGGCGAGAGACCGTCGGCTGAACCCGAGAAGTTGTAGGTCTGGTTGAAGCCGGTGGCCTGAATGCCGCCCGCGTAACCGGAGTAGTAGCCCGCGTCGTAGAAAATGCCATAGCCGGTGCGGATCACGGTGTTGCGATCGAATGAGTACGCGATGCCTACGCGCGGGCCGAAGCCTTTGACGAAGCGTTCTTCGGGGTAACGCTTGCCATAGCTGGCCTGGCCCCATCGGGTTCCGGCGAACACCATGCGGCCCGGACGCCCGCCAGCGGAGGGGTTGGACCCGCCGGCGTCGAAGAAGGAAAAGATATCGTGCTGCTCCACCGTGGGCTCTTGAAGGTCCCAACGGAGCCCAAGGTTCAGGCTGAGCTTCGGCGAAACCCGCCAGGTGTCTCCGACATGCGCAATCCACGATCCCCATCGCGCCGACGTGGTTCCGTACGGCCAATAAGACACGCTCGCCGAACTCACCTGGTCGAGCAGGAAACTGGCGAACGAGTTGCCGCTGTTGACGCCGACCAGGCCGGTGTTCAGGGCGGAGAACGAGAAACTGCAGGCCTCGCCGCTGGAGTTCTGCGGAGCCACGCGTTGATTGCGGTATTCAAAACCGAACTTCCAGGTGTGCTTGCCGTGCACCCAGGTTACGAGTTCGTTCTGAGACAATGCGGGGCCTGGCCACTTCCCGTTGGCCGGCGAACCCAGGGCGCTGCCGAGAGTCTGATATCCGTCGCCGAAATTGACCACTGGCGGGTAACTGTTCGACGGCACGCCTTTGATCTTGGGGAGGGCGTCGGCGTAGATGTAGTTGTGTGCGCCTTCCTGGTAATAATCATGGCTGTAGCCGCCGCTGAAGTGGAACAGCAGGGTGGGGCTGAAGATGTGGTCCCAGTTGAGATGATTGGACCAGGTGTACTTGTACACATCGGTATCGTTGCTGATCTGTTCCGGGAGGCGCGATTCGGTGTAGGTGGGCTGGTCCCGGCGGTAGACGGTCGCGGTGATGTGGTCCTTGGACCCCAGGTACTCGTCGACGCGCATGTTGTAGATATTGGCGGAAGCCGTCCAGTTGCTGCCGTTGCCGGTGGGGATGAAGTTGTTGGTGGGCGTGGACGAAGTCGGCTGCGGCAGGAACTTCACCCACTGTAGCGCCAAGACGTTGGCGAAGCGGGCGGGGCAGGATCAGCTTGCCGGTGACATCTACCCAGTCGGAGAAATCGCCCTGGCGCTGCTTCAGTGACGGAATAGTCAGGGTCGGACGGGTGAGTGCGCCGCGCTGGCGGAAGCCTTCCCAGTTGAAGAAGAAGTAGGTCTTGTTGAATTTGCTGGTAGCCACCGGCAATTTCATCGGTCCACCGATGAACACTCCGAAATCGTTCTCGATATCCTTGGGGCGCTGCGCAACGTTGAACTGGCGCGCGTTCATGGCGGTGTTGCGGAGAAACTCAAATGCCGTTCCGTGGAACCTGTTGGTCCCGGACTTGGTTTCCATGATGATGATTGCGCCGCCCGTGGACCCATACTGTGGCTCGTAGTTGGCCTGCAGCACTTTGAGTTCGCTGACCATGTCGGGAGACTGCGCAAAGTCCATGGCTGCCGAGATGATGCCCTGCTGGCCGGCGGGATTGAGCAGCGCGCTGCCGTTCAGAATGGCCTCGCCCGCGTATTGCACTCCGCCGTTGATGCGCGCCGATCCCACATCGCCGGTGGGCGCGGACGATCCGGGCAACAGGGTCAGAAAGCCCGCGGAGGAGCGGACGCCGTTAGAGACGACGAGGGGTAGTTCGCCCATGGTTTCGGGGGCGATACCGCCGCGCTGCTCGGCGGTTTCGAAATTGACCATGGAGGCATCGGCCCGGACCTCGACGGTTTCCGTGGAGGATCCGATTTCGAGGCGCACCTCCACGCGGGCCTTCTCGAACAGGCTCAATTGAATCCCCTGCTGGCGAAAGTCCTTGAAGCCCTTGGCGGAAGCTTTCAATTCGTACTGGCCGGCCGGCGCGCTGGGGAAACTGTAGCTGCCGTCGGCGGCGGTTTGGGTGCGTGACGCCATGCCCGTACCCAGCGATAGCAGGGTGAGTTGCGCTGCCGGGACGACGGCTCCGGCCGGGTCCAGGACAACTCCGCTGAGCGATGCATTACTGCTTTGGGCTCGCAGGGCGCCCGAAGGCACGACTAGGCCCGCCAGAAGACAGAACATCAATGGTCTTAGCATGGTCAACCCCTTCTTCGACAAACGTCTCCACATTCGGCAATGGCGCAATGCGCTAACGTTTGCCGAAAACGCTTGCTATTGAATATCACGAGTCGCAGGCAGTGTCAAGCGAAGCCTTGCAGAATCAGAAAACCGGGAAGGGGAAACGTTTGCCGCTAACGCTTGCGTTTCGACGGCCCGCACTGCATCCTCCGTACAGTTCGGTAAGGACGTGGAGAAGTTCCGGCGTTCTGCCTCGAGGATCCTGCTCCCCCGAAGGCATCGCGTATTCCCGGCAGTTCCGCGAGTCAAACTGCGATTACGGCACGGACTTACCAGCCGACTTGGGATTATCTGGACAAACGGCCCATCCCGCCAGCTAGCGGAAAGCGATCAAGTCTTCGATGGCAATATCGGTGCCATTCGAACCCGGATAGGGTTCTCCCCGCACTACGAGTCTGACGGTGTGCTTCGTGTTTTTGAGCCCGAAAGCATGCCACACACTCTCGCTTTCTCTCGTCTTTTCCAAGTCGGAATAGACGTCCACTGTGCGATCGAACTTCCCATCCAGGTAGACGTCGGCCTTGCCCCCGGTCGTCAGGTATGGACCTGCCAGGATGGCGCCCGTCCCTTCGAAGGTGATCGCGGACTCAGCGCCCTTCTCTGCGTTAGTTCGCCGCTGCACGGTCCGCCGGGTCCGAACGGTTATGGCATTCCAGTTGCCCTTCCAGGTCCAGCGCACATCGTCCACGGCAATTCGCTCGACGGGCGAGCCGTAGTCGTCCCAGAGTTCGAGCTTCGCGGGTCTCGCCGTCTGCGTCTTCACGATCAGGGTTTGGCCTTCAAGACTGCCGCCATTAAGCTTGACCATCGCGATGCCGCGTTTCCCGGTGCTCTCGACGATGGAGTTGAACGAAAAGTCGGTGTACTGGAACTTCTGATCGGCGATGGCGCCGATGCCCGACTTCCATTCGTCGGGAATCTTCTTGAATCCGCAAGCCACTCCGAGAATGCCGGCGGCGGTGGATGGGTTGCAGTCGGAATCCTGACCGGAGCGGGTAGCGACGCTGATTGTCTGGCCGAAATCGGAGTTTCCGTACAGCAGCCCTAGGGCAATATATGCGCCATTGAGTTTCGCGTCGATGTTGAAGGGTAGCATCGCGCCTTCCGGGCAAGGCTCACGTTTGTCCCACTTTTTCCCGATGCGTCTCCAGACAGCGATCCAGTCGTTCGGCGCTTCCCTGGACCAGGCGAGGACATCGGAAATCAGCCTCGCGTACGGGCTCTTCGCCGGAAGGCATTCCAGGCCGGCTTCGACGATCTTGCGTGGGTCATTCTCGAAAAATGCGGCGGCATACATCCCCGAGACGAACATGCCGCCGTAGATCCCATCGCCGTAGTTCATGACGCGCCCGACCCGCCAGGCTATGTCGTTGGAGGCCCGTGGAAGCCCCGGCGTCATCATTCCGATGAAGTCCGATTCGATTTGGAAATCAACGTCGTTGGCGTGGACGTTGTATTTCGGCGTGCCGGAGAGCGAGGCTGGCACCCCGCGCCTGAGAGCTCGTCGCGCGGCCAGATTGGCGTGCGCCAAAACGAACTTCGTATCGCGGAACATGGCGCCGAAATCGTCAGTGGTTGCCTGCAGGCCTTTGTCGTCGATCACCTTGGCGAACGTCATGTTGACGTACAAGTCGTCCTGGCTGAGCGAATTGCTGACCCGGCCGGCCCTCCAAACGGGCAATTTGTCCTCAGGTATGACCTCGCCGGCAAACCGGAACTCAGTGGGCGCACCGTAGCTCACTCCGATCATCTTTCCTGCCCAACCACCTGCGATCTTATCGCGCAAGCCGGCCAGGTCGATTCGCTTGCCGCCAACGCTTTCTGAGGCCAGAGACAGACAAGCCGCAAGAAACGGCCCACCCGCAACGAATATGAACAGTGCAGTACGTCTCACGTTTCCCTCACTTGAATTGGATCGTTCCCTGGCTGCGCCCGCTCCCGTCGGGTTTGCGCCCCGATTGTGGCGCGCCGGTTGCGCCGCCGTCACTTGCCCAGTTTGATTACCCAGGCCGGCTGGCTCAGCAGTTCTACCGGCAACTCGGGCAAGTCTATACTCACCGCATTTCCCCGCGACTGAAACCGCAGCGGCTCGGCCGACCCCAGCAGGGTCACCGACTTCAGGCCGGTTCCGTCGAACCCCTGCACGATGAAACGTCTCCCCGGCCAACGCGGCAAGATCGCGTACAACTCGGCGCCTTTCGAAGTAAAGAAGGCTTCGATGCCCGCTTTGCCCGGCGCCGGCCTTTCCGTGAGCTTAGTCACGTCGTAGGTGGTGTTGTACTCCCGGTTATAGCTCACCTTCGGGACTTCGCCAGGGCTCCACTGCCGCGTGACTTTCCACGGCTTCGTTCCGTAAATGGCGTCCCCATTCACCTTGAGCCACGACCCGATCTCTAGCAGGCGCTCCTCCATAATCGGCGGAATCGTGCCGTCTGCTGCCGGACCGATATCCAGCATCAGGTTGCCGCCGCGGCTCACCAAGTCCACCAGCAGGACGATCAACTCCTTGCCCGTGCGGTAATCCTCGATTCGCTCCGCGCGGTTGTAGCCGTAGGAGAATCCCATGCCCCGGCTCGCCTGCCAGGGATGGTCGATGTCGCTCATGCCAGGAGTGTACTCGGTGGTCCAGTAGCCGCCGTGCTTGTGGCGGGTGTCCTTACCCCAACGGTCGTTCACCACCACGTCGTCTTTGGCTGGCGAATCGTTGTAGAGCCACGCCAGCATTTCGGGGCTTCGCCACTCCGCCGCGGTCGCCTCCCACTCGCCGTCGGCGAAAACGAGGGAGGGTTTGTAGCGCGTCACGACGTCCTTGAACTGCGGGATCATATGCTCGGCGACGTAGCGTTTCCTGTCGGTGAGGGACAGCGGGTTGTACCACTCGTAGAGAGAGAAGTAGAG
>JAPKZC010000300.1:0-661 GCA_026394025.1 Candidatus Solibacter sp. | reverse complement strand
ACCGCGTTCGTGAGGTCGTTCAGCACATCCCGCTTGGGGCCTGTTTCCACCGCGTTCCACGACCGCCCCCAGGTCTTGGACGCCTCGGCGCTGGGCCACAGCGCGAAGCCGTCATGGTGTTTGGAAGTGATCGCCACGTATCGCGCTCCGGATCGCTGGAACAGGTCCGCCCAACGCGCGGGGTCGAACAATTCGCCGCGGAACTGCGGCGCGAGGTCCTGGTAGGGATAGTCGGCGCCATACACTCGCTGGTGATACGCCCAGGAGCCCGCGTCCACCGGGTTTGCCCGGGGCTTCTTCCCTTCCGTGAAGTTGTGCCAGTACCACTCGGCGTACGACAGCCGGCCCCGCACAACCGGCGCATAAGACGGCGCCGAGTACACGCCCCAGTGGATGAAGATGCCGAACTTCGCGTCCGAAAACCAGGCCGGGGTCGGCCGTTTGTCCAACGACTCCCAGTTCGGCTGGTAGGTCTGCGCCGCCAGCGCAACCGCAAACACGGTAGAAAGGAAAAGGACTACCGCAAACCGTCTTCGCATCTCAAGGCTCCCAATTCACAAATCAGTCAATGGCAGTCGGGCAGCTACTTTCCTTCGCCCTGCGTCACCAGCGTCCCGAAACGCTTCCCGATGGCAAGCGCCGGATCGACCGGCACGTCCAC
>JAPKZC010000597.1 GCA_026394025.1 Candidatus Solibacter sp. | reverse complement strand
GGATCGCGCGGCCCGCCGCGCCGCGCTCTTGAAATCGGGAGGCGTTGAACTCGCCAAGGAAGAGTGTCGGGATCGCCGCGGGCTGCCCGCGCTGGAGACCGCCATACGAGATCTGAGTCACGCCTTGCGCCTGCTCGCGCGCAGTCCGGCTTTCACGGTGGTTGCGGTGCTATCCCTGGCCCTCGGCATCGGCGCCAACACGGCCACCTTCACACCGCTCGATCAAATGGTGCTCCGGCACCTTCCCGTCCGGCGTCCCGAGCAACTCCAGATGATCTGGACCACGGGGCCGAGCCTGGGCAACACCCAGGGTTCCCGGGCGGCGTCCTACCCCATGTACCAGGATTTCCAACAGCGGGCGCCGGCCTTCTCACACGTCTTCTGCCGCTACCTCGCGCCCGTCTCGATCAGCCTGGGAAACCAGACGGAGCGCGTCATGGGCGAACTGGTCTCCGGAAACTACTTTCAGGCGCTCGGCATCCGTCCCGCGCTCGGACGGGTGTTTTCCCCGGAACAGGACGATCGCGTCTACAAAGGTCATCCGGTGGTCGTGCTGAGCCACCAATACTGGGTGACACGGTTTGGGGCCGATGCCGATGTGCTCGGACAGAAGATCCTGGTCAACAGTTTTCCGATGGAGATTGTGGGCGTGTCGGCTGCGGGCTTTTCCGGGCTCGACCCGGCGCGCTCGCCGCAAGTCCGGATTCCGATCCAGATGAAGCCGCTCATCACGCCGGCTTCCGACAACCTGGGTGACCGGCGCAGGCAATGGGTCCAGATTTTCGCGCGCCGGAAGCCCGGCTACACCCTGGAGTCCGCGCAGGCATCCTTACAGCCGTTGTTGAGCGCGATTCTGCGCACCGAACTGGAAAGCCCGGCCCTTCGTGACGCACCGAAACGCGACCGCGACCGGTTTCTGTCCAGGAAGGTCCTCACCGAGTCGGCAGCCAACGGCTACGGGTAGCTATTCCAGGGCACTGGTGGCGCTGATGTGCATGGTCGGCGTGGTGCTTCTCATTGCCTGCTTCAACGTGGCCAGCCTGCTCATCGCACGCGCGGCCGCCCGGCAGAAGGAACTCGCCATGCGATTGGCCATTGGCGCATCGCGCGGACAGCTCATGAGGCAGTTGTTGATGGAGAGCGCGGTCCTTTCCGTGGCGGGTGGGGCCATGGGCCTGCTGCTTTCGGTGGCGATGGTCCACGGCCTGCTTCGCTTCCTGCCCGCCAATGGGATGCTGGCGACCCTGCGGGCTGAGCCGGATTGGCGGATTCTGGCTTTCAACGCTGCCGTGGCGGTTGCCACGGCCCTCTTGTTCGGCTTGGCGCCGGCGTGGCAATCCCTGAGAGTCGATCTGTGGAGCACGTTAAAGGAGGCGGCGGGTTCGACGGGCGGAAACCGCGCTTCCGTGAGGCTGCGCAAGTGCCTGGTGACCGCGCAAGTGGCCTTCTCATTTCTGTTGGTCTCCGGCGCCCTGCTGTTCGCCGGCACGCTGCTCAATCTGAGAGACACGAACTCGGGATTCCGCGACATCGACAACCTCGTCACCTTCCAGATCGATCCGGCTCGCAGCGGCTATTCGCGGCCGCGTCTCAACACCTTCTACCAGCAACTGCTGGAGAGCGTCCGGTCGCTGCCGGACGTGAAGTCGGCCGGCTTTGCGTGGGTACCGGTCCTGAGCGGCCGTGAAGCGGACTGGGACGTGTTGGTAGAAGGCCGGCCGGCGGAAGACCGTGATACCCAGGCCTATGTCAACGGCCTCTCAACCGGCTACTGGCGAACCATGGGGGTGCCGTTGCTGGAAGGCCGCGATTTCGAGGACGGCGATGCCGGCGGCCGCCCCAGGGTGGCCATCGTAAATCGCCAATTCGCCAGCCATTTCTTCGCCAACAGGAGTCCCATCGGCCGGCGCATTGGTTTGGACACCGGTCGGGGGGCGAAGCCCGACATCGAAATCGTGGGTCTGGTCGAGGACTCGCTATACGAGGGTCCCCGGCAAGGAGTGCGCCGCCAGGTCTTCTTTCCGTTCTTCCAAATGAACCAATCGGTCGGCACCGCGTTCTACGTACGCTCGTCCGCCGGAGCGGCCGGCGTGATTGCCGCGCTACGCCGCAAGGTTATGGAGCTCGACGCCACTATGCCGATCTTTGACATGAAGACGCTGGACCAGCAACTCGACGAAACCCTCGGCACTGAACGCCTGACCGCGACCCTCTCGGTGGCCTTCGGCGCCCTGGCGACACTGCTGGCCGCTGTCGGTCTCTATGGCGTGATGGCCTTGATGGTGGCTCGCCGGACCAGGGAGTTCGGCCTGCGCATGGCACTCGGCGCCCGCCAGGGCGCCCTCCTCTGGACGGTCATGAGGGAAGCCTTCGGCCTGCTCGGACTGGGGCTCGCCCTGGGAATCCCCTGTGCTTACTTGCTCAGCCAGTACGTTTCGGCACAACTCTTTGGCGTCGTGGCCGCCGGCGTTGGAACGGCGGCGCTGGCGTCAATCGCCCTGGCAGCGGTCGCCGCTGGCGCGGCTCTCCTGCCGGCGCGCCGCGCCAGCCGGATCGACCCGATTCAGGCGTTGCACCACGAATAGCCGGTCCCGGCCCTTGGATAGGCGATTTGCGCCCGTGACCTAATCATTCCCCCCCTACCAGCCGATATGTTGATCATGAATGAACGGCGCGAACCGCGCTTCGAGATCAACCAGTCCATTTGGATTACTCTCTTCGGTGAACCCGATATCCGGCTCCCCGCTCGCATTAAGAACGTCTCCAAACGGGGTATTGGTCTCGAACTCCAGGGCCCCGTCGCTGTCGGCACTGCCCTGAAGATCGAACTCGATGACTCCCTCCTCCTCGGCGAGATCATCTACTGCCGCGCAGACGAAGGCTCTTGTTACGTGGGGGTGGAACTCGAACAGGCCCTCTGCGGCCTCGGGGCTCTCGCTAAGGCTCTGGGCACCTTCTCGGATGTGCCCTCAGGCCCTCAGCAGAGCGACTCCGTGAGCGAACGCCGCCATTAGAACCAGCAGCAGCCCCATCAGCAGGATGATCGCTGCCCGCTGCGCCTTCTGGCCTCGCATCAAGTCGCGGTGGAATAGTCTCCGCATCGCATCGCCCTCTATTTACAATAACGCATCAGAATGTTCCCGCGTTTCGCCCGCGATGCGGACCCGCCGCCACCTCTCCCCCGCCCCACACGCTTTTCCCGCCGCCCATCGTCTAACTCGCGTCCGTTTGGTATCGTGGTGTTTCTATGAATAAACGCGCGGTAGTCTTCGGAGCCGCCGGACAGCTTGGCAGCGGGCTCGTCCGCGAACTCCAGCGTCGCCGGTATTCCGTCATGGCTTGGGATCGCGCCCAGGTAGACATCACAGACCCGGCTGCTGTTCAAAACGCGCTTGCCAACTACGACGCCGAGGTCGTCTTCAACGCCGCCTCGTACAATCAGGTCGATGTCGCCGAGAAGTAGCCGCAGTCCGCCTTTCTCGTCAACGCGTTAGCCTTGCGCAATCTCG
>JAPKZC010000893.1:4603-7277 GCA_026394025.1 Candidatus Solibacter sp. | reverse complement strand
TACGTCGGCAGCCACTCCACGCACCTGATCCTGGGAGGCTCGCTGTCCAACCAGAACACACTGGACCCCCAGTATCTTTCCCTGGGCAACCTGCTATTCCAGGACATTTCCTCGGCCGCTGCCGCGTCGGCGGGTTACACAGCGCCATACCCAGCCTTCACCACGCAGTCCACGCGTACGGTGGGCCAATCGCTGCGGCCCTACCCGCAGTATCTCAACGTCAGCGAAGAATGGGGTCCGCGCGGCATCAGCCGCTTCAATTCGCTACAGATCAAGGCGACCAAGCGCTACTCCAGCGGCCTCACCCTGCTGGCGTTCTACACGTGGTCGAAGAATATGACCAATTCGGATACCGGGCCGATTGACCTGGGGCCCGGAGAAGGCCTCGTGCAAAACCCGACCAATCGTGCCGGAGAGGTCTCGGTGAGCACTGACGGACCTCCGCACGTTTTCGTGGCCAGCGGCTCGTACGAATTGCCGTTCGGCCGTTGCGCACGACAACCGCCAACCAGATCTCGAGCACCTCCGCGCTGACCTTTACTGCTGGCGGCACGCCGTACAAGCTGACCAATCCGCGCGACTTCGACTCCGCGCGCGATCTCTACCTGAATGCCGCCGCTTTCGCCACGCCTTCCACCTTCGCACTGGGCAACACCGCGCGGGTACTCGACTGGGTTCGCGGCTTCTCCGGGAAGAGCGAATCGCTTTCGCTCGCCAAGCGCATACCCATCAAGGAGCGCGTCAAGGCAGTGGTGCGCGCCGATGCCACCAACCCGTTCAACCTGGTGCGCTGGAGTAACCCGACCACCAACATCACGAGCTCTAATTTCGGCAAAGTGACCGGCGCCGCCGGCGGCCGCACCATTCAGCTCAACGCCACGGTGGAGTTCTGACCGGTATGAACCGGCGTGAGTTTGCCAAAGGACTGGGCGCGGCGCTGGCCGCGTCCCAGGCCGCGGCCCAGACCCCGGGTGGCGGCACGACGCCGACCCTTTACTACGTGGACGGCTACCACGGCGGCTCACGGGGCCACATGCCCGCCGGATCGTGGCGCGACATTCTGAACACGATGCGCGCCATCCCGGAGTGGAAAATCTCACTCGATGTCGAGCCGGCTTCCTGGGAAGACTTACGGCGGGAGGATCCGCAGGCCTATCGCGAATTTCGAAAACTGCTGGACGATCGCGCGGTGAATGCCCGCGTGGACTTGGTGAACGGCACCTTTTCGCAGCCGTTCGGCTGGGCGCAGGGAGGCGAGAGCAATGTTCGCCAGCTTCTGCGCGGGTGCGAGGTGATCAGGCAGCATTTCCCCAACGCGGTAATCGAAACCTATGCCGTGCAGGAACCGTGCTGGGCGAGCTGCCTGCCGCAGTTACTGCGCTCGCTGGGATTCACCGCGGCCGTGTTGAAGGACCCTGGAACGGCGTGGGGCGGGTATTCGGCGGGCTTCGACGCCGAGACCGTGGACTGGGTGGGCCCAGACGGCACGTCAATTGCGGCTGTCCCGCGCTACGCCTGCGAGGAACTGCTGCGGGTGTGGGAGACCGAGTCCGTAACCGGCTCGGCCGAATTCAGCCGCAAATGCGCGGCCCACGGCATCCCCCACCCCGCGGGCAACTGCTTTCAGGATCTGGGCTGGGCGGCGCGACCCAAGGTCACCGGCGCGCACATCCGATTTGTCACCTGGCGGGAATACATGCGGCAGGTGGCCGACAAGCCGCAGAAGCAGTGGCGCTTGAGCCCCGAAGATATCCTGACCACTCTGCCCTGGGGTGAAAAGACGTTGCAGACCCTGGCGCAGCAGGTGCGCTCGGCAGAGAATCGCGTACTCGTGGCGGAGAAGATGGCGTCGATGGCCGCGGCCCTGCACGGCAGCCCCTTTCCGGCGGAGCGCTTGCAGAGAGCCTGGGACCAGTTGCTCTGGTCGCAGCACCACGATGCGTGGATCACCGCCACTACGCGGGCCGGGCGACAGGCTTGGGCGTTTCAGGTTGCGACCGAGACCCTGGAGACGGAAGAGATCAGCGCAGCCATCATCGGTTCCTCCGCCGAGACGCTTTCACGGGGCGAGAACCGCCCGGCCCCGGTTCCGCTGGGGCCGCAATGGCTGCGCGTATTCAATACGGCGGCGTCAGAGCGGGAAGAGGTGGTGGAGTTGAACTGGGCGTCCGACATGGGCACGCGGCGGGCTCGGGTGTTGGATTCCGCCCACCGGGAAGTCCCGTGCCAATTTCTGCGGCCGCGCAAGTTCACGCCGCGAGGAGCCAGCGCGACATCCGGCCGCCCTCCCGCCGGGGTGGCGTCGGTGGCAGGCATTCCAGCCTATGCGCCGGGAGAGAGCCTGAATGCGGCGGCGGTTGTGTTTCGGGCAAAGGTGCCGGCCATGGGCTACGGAACGTACCGTATCGAGCCGGTCTATGACGACTCGCCACACACCATCATTCCCGGCGCCACAGCCAACACAGAGCCCGACGGCACGGTTGTCCTGGAGACGGACCTGTACCGTGTCCGCATCGACCCGGCACGCGGCGGCACCATAGCCAGCCTGGTTGCGAAGGACGGAAACCGGGAATTCGTGGATGTTGCGAGCGACCGCAAGTTCAACGAGTATCGCGGCTATTTCGTCTCCGAACAGAAGTGGGCCTCCAGCGCCGACAATCGCGCCACCGTTACG
>JAPKZC010000893.1:0-4596 GCA_026394025.1 Candidatus Solibacter sp. | reverse complement strand
GCGCCACCGTTACGATTGCGGAGCGGGGACCGGTTCGGGTGCGGGTTCTGGTGTCCGGCCAGATTCTGGGCCGGCGATTCCAAACCACCATCACCCTCGCGCAGGGCCAGCGCCACATCGATTTCAACGCGCGCTTCACCTACGAACAGGACACCTGGATCGGCGATCCGTGGGACATCAAGCCCGAGGACCGGCGCATTGAGCGGCGCCGCTCTCACCACGATGGCCGCTTCAAATTGCAGGCGTTTTTTCCGGTGCCTTTCCGCAACCAGGCCATCGACAAGAATGCCGCCTATGACGTCTGCCGCAGCCGTAACCAGGACACTTACTTTCAGAAGTGGGATGAGATCAAGCACAATATCATCCTCCACTGGGTTGATGTAGTAGACCCACAGACGAAGCTCGGTCTCGCCGTTTTCTCCGATCACACCACCGCCTACACACACGGTCCGGATCACCCGCTGGCGCTGGTGATGGGCTGGGGTTGGGAAGGCGGGTTCTGGTGGGCTAAGTGCCCGTTGCGCGGAACCCAGCAGGTCAACTACGCGGTGGTACCTCACGCCGGCACGTGGGACGAGGCGCGGATCTCACGTGAGAACTGCTGCTGGAACGAACCGCTGCTGCCACAGATTGTGGACGGGCAACCCGGCAGCACCGCCCACACGCGCTCCCTGGTCAGCGTGAGCGGAGGAGGCATTGAGATTCCAGCGCTTCTTTTCCAGGGGCGAAACCTATTCGTGCGTCTGTTCAACGGCGAAGGGGACGCAACGGAACGCACGGTATCGCTGGATGTGCGGCCGCTCAAGGTAGAACTGGTGGAACTGGATGGCCGCGCGGTACGCCAACTCGAGGTTCGGCGCGGCTCCGGCGGGCGTTACGAAGTGAAACTGGCGATGCCGCGATTTGGCATCCGCACGCTCCGCTGCGAATTGGCGGCAGCCGCGGGTTGAGCCAACAGTACGTCCTCGGTTCGGCGGCATGACCCACCACCCGCGGCCTCCAAATCCATGTAGGCTTGGTGTGAAGGAAGTGATCTCATGCGACGAGTCGCTGTCATCCTGTCATGCGGCGTCTGGATCGGCGTCTTTGCCGCAGCTCAAACCCCCAACACCAGGCAATGGGAGCCGTTCGAAGTCACCATGAGCGGCAGCGCCGAATTCGCCAATGCGTACGTTGGCGGACTGCCGGACGGCGGCAAGCCCTTCGTGGTGGTTACGTTCACCGGGACAAGCGGAGACGCCAGGGGATTGAGTCACGCCGTACCCGGCTTTTGGGATGGAGGCAGGGCGTGGAAGGCGCGGTTTGCCGCTCCCGCCACGGGAGGGTGGTCGTACGCCGCATCCTCCACCGACCCCGTTCTCCAGGGCGTGAAAGGCAGCTTCCAATGCGCCGAATGGAGCGCGGGCGAAAAAGCCGCAAACCCGACGCGCCACGGGTTCGTGCGGGTCGCCGGGAGCGGCCCTCGCGCGGGCAGGTATTTCGAATATGCGGATGGAACGCCCTTCCTGTGGATCGGGGACACCTGGTGGCCGTGGCTGAAGCGCGGCGTCCCATTCACGCGCGCCAAGCAGGTGATCGACGATCGATCCGCACGGGGCTTCACAATTGGCCAGGTGGTGTTCGGAGCGAACAGTGCGACGCGCCTCGCGGGCCGGGATTTCGCCACGCCGGACCTGGATGCCATGCACGATTCGGAGCGCTTCATTGCCTACGCCAACAGCCAAGGGATCACCCTGTGGATCATGCCGTGGTGGAGCGCCAACAACCTCGACAAGAGCGCGGGTCCCGAAAAGATGCGCAGGTGGACCCGTTACGTGGTGCACCGCCTGGCCGCCTACAACGTGATCTGGAACGTGGGCGGCGAATACAACATGTACGACTACGGCGGGCTCGGCCTGCAATTCTGGAAAGATCTGGGCGCTCTCATGCAGCGCGAGGATCCATACGGGCACGCGATCGGCGTACACAATACGCCGCCTGGATGGACGGCCGGCGAGATGGGCGACTCCGCCCAATGGTCCACCGGTTTCGTGTTGCATGACCAGGAATGGCTTGGTTTCAACGGCAGCCAGGTAGGCCACGGTAAATGGCGAAACGAAATGGTTCCGCAGATCATCTCCCTGGACTATGCCCGTAAGCCCGCCAAGCCGGTGATTGTCACAGAGCCGTGGTACGAGTTTGCCGAGGGCAGCGCGCCGGCCGTGTATGTCCGCTTCGCCGCATGGTCGGCCATTCTCTCAGGCGCGGCCGGCCACACCTATGGCGGCGGCCATCAATGGTGGGCCGACATACCGGACCCTTCACTGCCGCCGCGTAAGGACCCTTGGCCGAGGCCTCCCCTGAGTATCGATACGCTGGACTACCCGGGCGCGGTATCGATGGGCTTCCTGGCGAAGTTCTTGAAGGGCATCGAGTGGTGGAAGCGCGAGCCGCATGCGGAACTGGTGCTCGAGTACTCTCAGCCGTTAGCCTCCGCGGTGGCCGGCCGGGAGTATCTGGTGTATGCCCGGTACGGCGGTCAACTGAAGCTCGATCTGCGACCCTCATCGGCGTCCGATCGGTTCCGCTTCGCCTGGATCGACCTGGGCGCATCGAAGGAAGGGCGGGGAGGGACCGTCAACGGCGGCGCCATTCGGACTTTCCATGCGCCGGAGGACTACCCGGGAAACCTGGAGTTCAAAGACTGGCTGCTTCATGTAGTGAAGGTCAATTGACAGTTGAAACGGGAGAGTCACCCATGAAGAAACTATCGATTGCGTTGTGTTTATGCGGTGCGGCGACGGCGGCCTCGCTGCACTTTCAGGAATCGGCCTTCGTAGCGGCGGCGGATGGCAGGCCGCCCGGTTGGAGCGTTTGGAGTGCCCGGCCTGAGACCGCGCCGCGCGTCTTCGTCGACCCGCTCCACTATCGCACGCGCGCCGGCTCGCTCGGCATTTCAGGCAACAGCAATGGGGTAGAACACGGCGGGTGGGAGCGGCGTGTATCTGGGGTGGAAGGCGGAAACTGGTATCGATTCGTGGCGTACTATCGGGCCGAAGCGGTGCCGAGTGAATCCTGGCAGGTGGTGGCACGGCTCGATTGGCGGACCTCTTCCAATGGCCGCGCGGGACAGCCGGACTATGTCTACCGGGCCAGCCGGGAAGGCGATTGGACCAAGGTCTGGCTGGACACGCAGGCACCCGAGAAAGCCGCAGGGGTGGTGGTGCAGTTATACCTTTCGAACGCGCCGGGCGCCACGGTATGGTGGGACGACATTTCGCTGGACCAGATTGCCGATCCGGGGCCGCGCAAGGTGACCATCGCGTCCATCAATCTGCGGCCGAACCAGACGCGTTCGGCGGCGGAAAGCGTACGCCAGTTTCTGGAGACGGTGGAGGCGACCGTGGGCGGGAAAACGGACATCATCCTGCTGCCTGAAGGGATCACGGTTGTCGGCACTGGCAAGACGTACGCAGAAGTCGCGGAAACGATTCCCGGTCCGACCACGGTTCGCCTCGGGGAACTCGCGCGGAAACGGTCGTCGTACCTCGCGGCCGGTATTTATGAGCGAGAGGGGACGGCGATCTACAACACGGCAGTGCTAATCGATCGCGCCGGGAACGTCGAGGGCAAGTACCGCAAGGTGTATCTGCCGCGGGAAGAAGTGGAGGCGGGTCTCACCCCCGGCAGCGATTACCCCGTGTTCCGCACGGATTTCGGTACGGTGGGACTGATGATTTGCTACGACGTCTTCTTTGCCGACCCGGCGCGCGCGTTGGCGACCAAGGGGGCGGAAGTAATCCTGATGCCGATCTGGGGTGGCGACGAGACACTGGCGAAGGCGCGCGCGATCGAAAATAGAGTCTTCCTTGTGGCGTCGGGCTACGATCACCCAACGTATGTCATGGACCCTGACGGAGAGATGCTCTCGGTGGCGAAGAATCGGGGCGCCGCCGCCATCGCTACGGTAGATCTCAACAAGCGGTACCTGGAACAGTGGCTGGGGGACATGCACGGCCGCCGCATGAAAGAACTCCGCTTGGATGTCAAACCGCCGCTGCCGGGTTTCGTGAACAGCGGGCTTCGCTGAATTCGCGGTCCCCTCATCAGAGCCGCGATAGAGCGGCGAAGTCCCACGCCGGCTGTTCCCGATAGTCCGCGTAGGGCGCGGCGCCGCGCGGCAGCAAGCGTCCGGTGGCGTCAACCGCGCCGGCCACAATAACGGTGCGCGGCGCAATGGAGCGCGCGATCTCCGGCAGGTCGGCCGTGCGAAGCGCGTTCGGCGCGAGACTGGCGAGCGGGTACGAATAGTCCTCCTGTTCCGCGACGCTCCGCCACGACACCAAATGCCGCGCGAGATAGGTCTTCCCGATACGAGTTTCGAGTGCGGCCGCGACGAGCGCCGGCACCGTCATTTTGTCGCGAGCGGCAAGGGCAATGGCAGCCTGGGGATAGGCCTGCGCCAACGCTTGCACCAACGCGACGATATCGGCGACGCGCTGGCCGAGGAGGCTGCGCCCCAGTATCAGCGAAGCCCACGCGTAGTTCTCTTCCGTCTGATGGGAGCGAGCGTAGCCGGCGGCGCCCGGCCCGAATTGCGCCTCCAGGTCACCCACG
>JAPKZC010000878.1 GCA_026394025.1 Candidatus Solibacter sp. | reverse complement strand
GCGCCGCTGAGGTCTGCGCCGCGGCGGCCACAGTCCAGATCCAGAAACAACAAACAAGACGAACTCGCATAGACACTCCTGGCCTGGTACGAGTATTTACGCATCGCACGTCAATCGGCAACTTCTGGTCAAGTGTTTTTGGTCGCTGGTATCGATCGGCAATACCGATCGATTATCACGCCAAGTATGGGCGGTCCGGCTGTCGCACCTCAGAACGACAGGCGCATTCCGAACTGGAACCGCCGCGCCGCGCCCGTGCCGGTTACCCGTCCGAACGTCGTGCTGTTCATGCTGCTGCTGCTGATGCCTCCCAGGTTCACGCGGTTGAACGCGTTGGTTGTTCTGGATGAACGGAAGCCATCGCGGACATTGCAAGCGCTCTTATCATCCGTGACATGCGACACCTCTACTGTGACTTGCCCCAGAGCATATCCCTCCATGCAAGCGATGTCAAGATCTTATTGACTTCAAGCGGGTCTTGATCTATCGTCACAGCTTAGGGCCGTATCGAGCCAATGAACCGCATCACCGCACCGCTCGCCATCTTCGCCGCCGCGTCCGCCTGTCTGATCGCCCTGGGATCCGCCGCTCCCGCCGAACCGGAAGTCCTCAAACTCGCGGGCGACGTGGAAGGCGTTCACGATCCCGTCATCATCAAACAGAAGGACACGTACTACGTCTTCTGCACCGGCGGCGGGCGCGGCGGAACCGGCGGCATCATCCCCATCCGCACTTCTAAGGACCTCATCCACTGGACCAACGCGGGCGCCGCACTCCCCGGCGTGCCCGAGTGGGGCAAGCAGGAGATCCCCGGCGCGCGCGGCGCCTGGGCTCCCGACATTTCCTATTTCAAGGGCCGCTATCACCTCTACTACGCCCTCTCCACCTTCGGCAGCCGCAACTCCGCCGTCGGACTCGCCACCAACGTGACGCTCGATCCCACCGACCCCAAGTACTCCTGGACCGACCAAGGCATGGTGCTCCGCTCCTTCCAGGACAAGGACGATTGGAATGCCATCGACGCCAACCTGGTGGTCGAGAATGAGGATAGCGTCTGGTTGAACTGGGGCAGCTTCTGGGGCGGAATCAAGATGCGCCGTCTCGACCCCGATACCGGCAAGCCCTCCGACAAGTACCCCACGCTGTACTCGCTCTGTAGCCGCCCCCGCGAGCAACCCATCGGCGGCTCCGTCGAAGCCCCCTTCATCGTGAAGCACGAAGCCTGGTGGTACCTTTTCGTCTCCTACGACCGCTGCTGCCGCGGCGTCAACAGCACTTACAACGTGGTGGTCGGCCGCGCGCGCCAGATCACCGGACCCTACTTCGATAGGGGCGGCAAGTCCCTCGCCGAAGGCGGCGGCACCCTGGTCATCGCCGCCACCACGCCCCACTGGCGCGGCCCCGGTCATCAGGCCATCCTTCAGGAACCGGGCCAGGACTATCTCGTTTTCCACGCCTACCACGGCACCACCGGACGCTCTTCCCTCCACATCTCCACCATGCTCTGGGAGAACGGCTGGCCCCGTGTGGGAGCGCTACCCTAACCACTACAGGAGATCCTCATGAAACTCTCACGACGTAACTTCGCATTGACCCTGGCAGGGGCGCCCTACATCCTGCGTGGCCAGCCCGCCGCCCTTCGCGCGCGCGTCAAGATCGACACCGAGCGCCTCATCGGCGATATCGACCCCATGCTCTACGGCAACTTCATCGAGCACCTCGGCCGCTGCATCGACGACGGCATCTTCCACGAGAAGTCGCCCCTCTCCGATTCCCACGGTTTCCGCAAGGACGCCCTGGAAGCCGTCCGCAAGCTCAACGTCACCCTGCTGCGCTGGCCCAGCGACAACTTCTCCTCCAACTACAACTGGCGCGATGGCATCGGCCCGCGCGACCAGCGCCCGCCCCGCCTCGAAATGGCCTGGGGCACCGTCGAATCCAACCGCTTCGGCACCCACGAGTTCCTCAACTACGTCGAGATGCTCGGCACACAGCCCTACATCTGCGCCAACCTCGGCACCGGCACCTGGACCGAAGCCCAGCAGTGGGTCGAGTACTGCAATTCCTCCGAAGATACCGCGATGACCCGCCTCCGCCGTCAGAACGGACGCCGCGATCCCTGGAAGGTCAAAATGTGGGGATTGGGCAACGAGATGGATGGCCCCTGGCAAATGGGCCACCGCAGCGCCGAGGACTACGGCAAGTTCGCTCTCGAAGCCGCCAAGCTCATGAAGTGGACCGACCCCTCCGTCAAACTGGTCGCCGCCGGCTCCTCCAATTTCGGCCCCGGCAGCGATTGGACCGCCTGGAACCGCACCGTACTCGAGTATCTCCGCATGCACGCCGACTATCTCTCCCTTCACACCTACGTCGGCAATCGCGAGAACGATTTCGGCGACTTTATGGCCAGTTCCATCGAACTCGACCAGCGCACCAAGACCGCCGAGGGCATCATCGACGCCGCCCTCTCCGGGCAGCCCGGAAACCGCAAAATCTATATCGCCTGGGATGAATGGAACGTCTGGTACCGCGCCCGCGGCAACACGGAGCGCGGCCGCCGCATTCTCGAGGAGCACTACAACCTCGAAGACGCGCTCGTCATCGCCACCTTCCTCAATTCCTTCGTCAACCACGCCCACATCGTCAAAATCGCCAACATGGCCCAGTTGGTCAACGTCATCGCACCCATCTTCACCAACGACAAGGGCCTCTTCCTCCAAACCATCTACCATCCCCTGGCACTGTTCGCCAACAACGCCAAGGGCAAAGCCCTACAGCTCTTCGTGGACAGTCCCAAGTACAAGACGAAGCGCTTCGACGATGTGCCCTACCTCGACGTTTCCGCCGCCTACGATAACGGCCAACTCGTCATCAACGCCGTCAACCGCCATCCCGATCAATCGCTCGCTGCCGATTTCGAACTCGAGGACAAACAGTTCTCCGGCCCCGTCGCCGTGTCCGAAGTCACCGGCCCCAACGCAAAATCGGAGAACGATTTCGGCAAGACCACCGTACAGACCGTCGAGCGCTCCGCCACCGCCGATGCGCGCCGCCTGCGCTACTCCTTCCCGCCTCGCTCCTACACCATGCTCAAGGTCAAAACGGTCTGAGGATGAGAACGCTCTTACTCGCCGTCGCCGTCCCGTTCGCGGTTGCGATGGCCGCCGAGCCGCAGTTGCTCAAGCTCGAAGGGGACCTTGGCACGCACGACCCCGTCATCATTAAAGAGGCCGGCACTTACTACGTCTTCTGCACCGGACGCGTGCCCGGCGGCGGTGGCATCATTCCCATTCGCTCCTCCACCGACATGCGCACCTGGAAGCTCTCCGGCAGCGTTTTCCAGAAACTCCCCGAGTGGGTGGCCAAGGAAGTTCCCAAGGCCCGCGATGCCTGGGCCCCGGACATCTCCTTCTTCAGCGGTAAGTTCCACCTCTACTATTCGCTCTCCTCCTTTGGCGTGAACGAATCCGCCATCGGCCTGGCCACCAACCTGACGCTCGATCCCAAGAGCCCGAAATACAAGTGGGTGGACGAAGGCATGGTGCTCCATTCCCGCACCGGACAGGACGATTTCAACGCCATCGATCCCAACCTGGTCGTCGAGAACAAGAACACCGCCTGGCTCAACTGGGGCAGTTTCTGGGGCGGCATCAAGATGAAGCGCATCGACCCCAAGACCGGCAAGCTCTCTCCCAAGGACGCCACGCTCTATTCCCTCTCCGCCCGCCCCCGCCTCAAACCCCACGTCACCCCGCCCGTCGAAGGCTCCGTCGAGGCCCCCTTCCTGGTCCGCCGCAACGGCTGGTGGTATCTGTTCGTCTCTCTCGATTTTTGCTGCCGTGGCGTGAAAAGCGATTACAACGTCGTGGTCGGCCGCTCCCGCAGAGTCACCGGCCCCTACCTGGACAAGAGCGGTAAGCCCATGACCGAGGGCGGTGGCACTCCGGTAGTTTCCGCCGCCACGCCCAATTGGCACGGCGCCGGTCATGAGGCCGTCTTCCGCGATAACAACGTGGACTACCTCGTCTTCCACGCCTACGACGCCAAGACCGGCCGTCCCCAATTGCAGATCTCGTCTATGCTCTGGGAAGCCGGCTGGCCCCGCGTCGCCGTCATGCCCTGACGCTACTGCTTGACCAATTCCACTCGCCGGTTCTGCGCGCGCCCCTGCGGCGTGTCGTTGGAATCCATCGGCTTCGTCGCGCCCATTCCCGCCGTTGTCAGCCGCGCTTCGTCCACCTTGAACTGCGTCACCAGCACGGCTTTCACCGCTTCTGCCCGGCGTTTGGATAGATCCAGGTTCGCGGCCGCGTTGCCCACCGAATCCGTGTGCCCTTCAATCTGTAACTTCAGATTAGGATTCGTCTCCAGGCCCTTCGCAATGCTTTGGATCACCGGCGCGGACTCCGCCTTCAGCCGGTCGCTGCCCGTGTCGAACAATATGCCGTGCGTCACGAAGCGGCCCGACGAACCGATCACCTGGCTGAAATCCGGCGTGGATTCCGCAAATCGGACTGAGCGGTACCCGACCGATGCCCCGGTGTATATGTCGTTTCTAAACTCAACGCTATCGATCTCCGGCAGATCCACCTGGTTAAAATCGAGATGTTTCTCGCCGTTGATGAATACCCGCATCCGCCCGTTTTGAACCCAGAGGGCAAACTTCACCGGCTCATTCCAGCTCATGGGTATCCGTTTCCGCCCCAACTCCGCAAACGGCGCCCTCATCGAAGCTACAATGTCCATCTGCGCGGCATCGGCGTACATACCGAGATGGAAGTACTCCTTCGCCTTGGCAGTCAGGACCAGGAAAACGATCGCGCGGCGCGACGCGTCCACCTTGATCTCGGCTTCGTACGTGAAGTTTTTGGGAAGTGACGTCAGATTCGGGAACATCGACCCTCTCGATGTCGCGGTAAGCTGACGTACCGCTCCCGCAGCCCGCAGTTCGGGCGCTCCTCCCCGAATCTTGAAGTGCGGTGGCGCGTCCCCCGCGCTCATGTCGCTGAAATCATCGAAGAAGATCGTCTTCTCTCCGGGAATGAAAGCGCTCTTGAGCGTCGTCATCTCGGGCTGCGGTGAGGACGCGGGCGCAGCCTGCGCCGGTGCCGCGGCCGGTGCTGGGGCAGCCGCCGCTGCCGGGGCCGCCGCCACCTGAACTGGCGCCGCCGCCGCTGGAGCCGGCGCGTATATCGCTACCGGTGCGCTCGCCGGCAATGGCGCCGGGTTTACCGCTGCGTTCGCTGCCGTCGCCGTGGGCAACGGCGATCCGTCGCGCCCCGCCGCTTCGATCATCACGCGGCTGCCCGGACTAAACCGGATGTTCGGCGCATCCGCCGCAATCTGAATGACCGCGATCGATGCGCCCGCTCCCACTGCCGCACCGATTGCCGCTCCCTTCTTGCCTCCTGCCAATCCGCCCAGCAGCGCTCCGGCGCCCGTTCCCCCGGCGGCTTTCCCTACGTTCCCGGTCGCTCGCTTCACGATCCGGCCTTCTTCGTCTACGTTGGCCTTTCCCTTCGAGTTCACCGCCGACCGGAATTGTGAGCTGATCGGGATCGCCGCGCCCCCATGCCTCAGCGTGTCGAAGGTGAAGGAGAACGCCGATTGGCCGCCCAGTTTCGCCCCCGATCTCGATTCCGTGATCCTGCCTTCCACAAGATCGCCCGCCAGGTGCGCCGGTGTCACCACCCGGCCCGAGATGAGGTCTCCCTGGCGGCTG
>JAPKZC010000626.1 GCA_026394025.1 Candidatus Solibacter sp. | reverse complement strand
GGCCGTTATAAAAAACCTACACAGGAAATTGTTTGACCTGAGCAGATTGTAGACCTAATTGGGCGGATTTTCCAGATATCTTTCGGCTCTCCGATCTGATTCCTGTTCGTCACGCAGTCAATGGAGATTTCGCCCTTATTTGACGAACTTCGCGATATCTTCAATGACCGCCGGCGCCACGTGGCCGGGCTTGCTGTATTCGGCCGGCATACTCTTGCCTTCCCCTGCCACAAACAAGTGATTCAGCGCCGTATAACTCTTCATCACTACGCCTTTGACGCTGGTCAAGGCGGTCTTCCAGCGGGCGAAATCGGTCATCGTCACCTGGTAATCTCGCTCGCCCTGGAGGATCAACATAGGGATTCCCAGTTTCTTGGCCGCGGCGGCGGGATCGTACTCCTTCAAATCCACCCAATAAGAGGCCGGCAGACCACCCATCGGCGGTTTATCCTCGTCGCTCGCCTCCAGTTTCTTTACATTGGCCTGGAGCGCCTTGGCATTCTCCAGTTGCTGGCCAGTGATCCCCATGTAGATCACCTGCTCCACCAGGAGGTCTTCGAGCGGCCGCGCATTCCCGGCCAACAGCACGAGGCCCGCCAGCTTACCGTCTTCTTCGGCGATTCGGGGCGCCGAGTACCCGCCCAAGCTGTGACCGGCCACGAAGACGCGCCGGCCGTTCACCTCCGGTTGCGAGCGCACCAGCGCGACTGCCCTGACGGCATCCTCCACCGTCTCCTCCTGCACGGTGAATTTCCTGATGGCGGCGATCCGGGCCCGGTACTGCAGGGTGCGCTTCTCGTAGCGCAACACCACGATGCCTCGCGACGCCAGTCCCTCGGCCAGATCCTTGAACACCTTGGTGCCGCCCACGGTCTCATCGCGATCGTTCGGTCCCGAGCCGTGAACCAGCACCACCGCCGGGAACGGCCCGGCGCCTACCGGCACGGTCAGGGTTCCCGGCAATTTCCACTCGTCCTCCCCTACCGTGACGGCACGCTCCTTGAAAGAGTCGGGCTGGCTGTACTCCGGCCGCTGCCAGTTGACGCCGCCGGGAAGCTGGAAAAAGCCCGCAACCAGCCCCGACGAATTAACAATGAAGCGGAAATTGATATTCTGCGCGGCAAATTTTGTCGGAATAACCACGATGGTGTTGGGGCCCGACCTGGTCGCCGCGGGATCGCCAATCTTCTCCACAGCTCCGTACGTCTTGATGGTGGCTCCCACCTTGGCCAGTTCCGCCACGGGCAGTCCCTTCTGTACGTCGGCAGTAGACATTTGCAGGAACTCAGCGTACTGCCCGGCCAGCACCAGGTCCAACGCCTTCCTGGCCAACACTGAGGAATCCTGGGCCGGCTGGGCCACAAGGAGGATGGAAAGAAGCGGCAAAATGCGTAGCGCGCGAATCAGCATGACACCTCTATCCTACAGCGGCGATCGAGGCCGCAGTAAGCGGAGTTTACATCTCCGCGGTGGTCAGAGCGGTGGACGGTGTGCATTAATCGCAAGAGGAGAACTCTCACCGATGCTGGTTCGCGTCACGTTTTGTCTTTGTATGTTGTCATCCATGATGGGGGCCCAGCCGGCCGACCTCTCCATCGCATGGGTGGGGCAGGCCTGTTTCGTGCTGGGCAGCGCCGGCGGACCCACCATCGTCACCGACCCTCCGGCGGCTTCGCAGGGCTATACAATACCATCGCTCAACGCCGATGCGGTAACGATTACCCACAATCATTCCGACCACAACAACTCGGCTGGGGTGGGCGGCAAGTTCACCCTGGTGGATGGACGTCCCACCACGGCACGCCAGGAACTGACGGCCGCGGGATTGCCCTTCGTCCTGATTCCCGGTTATCACGACAATACGAATGGATCAGCGCGCGGGCAAAACACCATCATCCGCTGGAATCAGGCCGGTCTCAAGATCGCCCACTTCGGCGATTTGGGGCAGGAACAACTGACCGCCGCACAACTCGCCGACCTGCAGAATCTCGACATCCTTTTCCTGCCCGCGGGAGGGTTCTTCACCATCTCTCCGGAACGCGCCGCGGCCTATGTGAACGAGCTGAAACCGAGGGTGGCGATTCTCATGCACTATCGCACGGCATTGGGCGGGGCCGCGCAAACCGCCGGGCTGCCGCAATCGGCGGCACCGTTCTCGCCAGTCCTCTACAAGCCCTCCACCGTGGTAGTGAATGCCGGGACTCTGCCGGCGACGACCGAGGTCTGGGTGATGGAACCGGCGTCCGACACCGTAGCGGTCAACGCGGCCAGTTTCACGCCGGGAGCGCCGGTGGCGCCGGGCTCGATCGCTTCCCTCTTCGGCAAGTTCAGCGGATCGCAAAGCGCGGCGGCCGTCGCCTATCCCCTTTCCCGCAGTCTCGGCAACACGGAAGTGTTGCTGGCCGGAAAGGCGGTACCGCTCTACTACGCTTCCAGCGGACAGGTGAATCTCCAGATACCGGCAGGCCAGGCCGCCGGACAAGCGCTGGCCGAGGTGCGGGTGGGCGGGCAGGTAGTGGCACGCGCTCCGGTGACGGTGATTCTGAACGCTCCCGGCGTGTTCGCCGTTGCAAACCAGGATGGGCGGGCCAACGCGGCGACCGTCCCGGCACATCCGGGCGAAGTGCTGCACATCTACGCCACGGGACAGGGAGCGGTCTTCCCGCCGGTGGAAGATGGCGTGGCGGCGCCCGCGCAGCTGCTGTCCAGCAGCCCCGCCCTGCCCAACGTATTTCTGGCCGGTC
>JAPKZC010000563.1 GCA_026394025.1 Candidatus Solibacter sp. | reverse complement strand
AAGATAGCACACGCTCAGGCACCGGTGTCACGGCCGTGGGACTCCCACAGCAATCGCAGAACTTCGCCTCATCAGGCAACTGTTCGCCGCATTGCTCACAGTACACAGTCGCCCCCGGACGCAACTCCGGACCACTCGTTTACTGACCTCGATGGCGTTCCGCTAATGACCGCAAGCCCGGTCTGGAAAGGGCCTTTCGATTGCAATAACCCTCGATTCGAGGATTCGTCGATGCGTCCCGTCATGATTATCGGGTGCATGCGGAGGGTCACATTGCCAGCGGATGGACCGTGATGGCGCTCTTTCCGCAAGAGCCACAGGCTGCCCCGGTTGAACGTGGGCGGTCAGCGACTGAATCTCAGAGGCGAACCGAGGCATATCCGCTTAAGAGTGTGCGCCTACGATTACATGAAGTCAAGAGGGTCTTATTGTATTGTCCTGCGCCTTACCGTGTGCGCCTCAAAACCGCCAGTCCCGCCGAGATGGTGGGGCGGCCCCCAGGTCCACGGGCAATTCTAAGTGGTCTTGGCCCCGCCGCCGTGCGCCTCGTCCAGTATGCGGCCGTCGGGACGCAGTTTCAGTTGGCGGTCGCGCCACTGCACGGTGGAGCCGAAAATCCCGGCCGCCCATACCGCAAAACCGAACAGGTCGCGCAGCGGAATCAACCAGAAGTCGCGCAGCACCTTCCCCGCGCCCACCCAGACACCCGCCAGCACACGCACCGCGAGCGCCAATACGCCGGCCCACCATTGCTGCGCCCCAAGCGCCACCAGGCCCCACAGCGTGGCGTGCGTCACCACGTAGCCGCAATATCCCGAGGGCCGCGACACCCGGATGGTGCGCGACCAGCGCAACTGGTGCCGCCAGGCCTCCGTCCACGTTCCGCCGCCAAGGTGCGTCTCCACCACCACCGGCGCGAACTCGATGCGGTACCCCAGTTGCGCGATGTGGCGCCCCAACTGGTAGTCGTCGGCCAGGTAGTTGGCGATCGCCGCGAAGCCGCCGATCCGCTCCAGGACGGCGGCGCGGAACACCATGGTGGAGCCCAGGGCGAACTCCGCCACACCCAGCAGGCGGGCCACCAGGACGCTGGGCGCGAACTCCGTGGCGATGCCCAGCGCCTCAAAACGCGACGCCCACGATTCCGCCCCCGCGCGGTACAGGCACGTCACCATTCCCACCCCCGGGTCTTCCAGCGGCGCCGTCACCGCGCGCAGATATCCCGGCTCCACCACAATGTCGCTATCGTTCACCAACAAGACCGCATGCCGCGCCCGCCGCGCCAGTTCCGCCAGCACCCCGACCTTGGCGTTGGGCGCCGTCGTCGCAACCGTCACAATCTCGATGCGCACCCCGGGAAACTCGCCTTGCAGGCGCACGAGATCCGGTAGCGCCGCGTCGTCGGGCGTGTTCACCCCGAACAGAATTTCGAACTCGGGATAGTCCTGCGTGGCATGCGACAGGATGGCTTCGTAGAAGCCCGGATCGCGCCCGTGAATCGGTTTGAGAATCGAGAGTGGCGGCAGGGAATGCGCCGTGGCTGCCACCCGCGCCGGCCGCCAGCGCGCCGCCGCGATCATCACCAGGCAGTAGTATGCCGCCGCCGCGATCGCCGGAATGGCCAGCCAGATCACAGGGATACCAGTGTCACCCCGCAGATCACCAGCGCCGCGCCCGCCCAGCGCAGCCCGCTGACCCGCTCTTTCAGAAGGTATTTCGCCAGCACCGTCTCCATCGCGTACGTTACCGCCGAGACCGGCACCGCGAAGCTCAGATCCGTCATGGAGAGCAGTTTCATGAAGGCGAAAAACGAAATCGCCATGGCCGCTACTCCCCCGATGACGTACCGGTTCCGCGCCAGCGCCGCCAGCCCCCGCCCGATGGCCCCGGGACGAAAGTCGTGAATCTCGCCGTGCCGCCGCATACCCGCCGCCTGTAAGACTTCCCCCGCCGTGGTCGCGCCTACCATCACCACCACCAGCACCCATTTCATCGCGAGCCTCCCACCGGTGCCACCGCGCGGGGAACCGTGGAGGGAGCGCTGCCGCTCACCAGCGCCACCCCCGCCATGATCAGCACGATCCCGGCCCACCGCTTGCCTGTAATGGTCTCGTTGAGCAGCACCTTGCCGATCAGCGCCACCAGCACGTAGCCCACGCTGGTCACCGGCAGCACGTAGCTCAGGTCCGCCCAACTCAGCAGGGCCATCCGCGACATCTGCCAGACAATCAGCAGCACCACACCCAGCGCCACCCAGGGTTGGAACAGCGCGCCGATGAATTCCAAAGGGCCGGTCAGGTGCGCCGATTCCGGCAACCCGCGCTTCAGGAAGAAATCGCCAAACGCATTGCTGAAGACCACGATCGCTGTACAGATCCAGGTCTTCAGCCGGAGGCGTGCCGTTTCCGACGTCATGCGCCCTGCGCTAATCGCCGGAATTGGCCGGAACAGCCGCCGGCTTGGCCGCCTTCTGTTCCGCCACGAACTTCTTCCGCTTGGTGCGCAGCGCCATGTACTCGCGCGCTTCCTTGGTCAGCCGCCGTCGCTCATCGTTGTTGAAGATGGCCTTCTTCACGATGCGCCACACCACCCGCGGGCGGAAGAAATACTCGCCGTAGAACCGCTCCACGAAATCCACCAGTTCGCCGCGGTCCAGACCGGGATACACCACGTTGGGCAACTGGTGTCCCGTCTCATCGGTCATCGAATCGATCGTGATCAGCCCGTTCTGCTTGACGTAATCGTAGAATTCCGTGCCCGGGTACGGATGTGCGATCGAGACCTGAATGGTCTCCGTATCCAGCTTCTTGGCGAAATCGATGGTCCGGCGGATGCTCTCCCGCGTCTCCCCCGGCAGCCCGATGATGAAATCGCCGTGGATCAGCAGACCCAGTTTCTTGCAGTTCGCCGTGAAGCGCTGCGCCATGTCCACCGTGGCGCCCTTCTTGATGTTCTTGAGAATCTGCGGGTCGCCCGATTCGTAACCCACGATCAGTAGCCGGCAGCCGGCTTCCTTCATCGCCTTCAACGTGTCGTAATCCGTCGTCACCCGCGACGTGCAAGACCAGGTGAAGTTCAGCGGTTTGAGCTTCTTGCAGAGCTCTATCGTGCGATCCTTGCGGTAGTTGAAGGTGTCGTCGTCAAAGAAAACTTCCTTCATCTGCGGAAACTGTTCCAGCGCGTAGCGCACTTCATTCGCCACGTCGTCGCTGCTCCGCAACCGCCAGCGGTGGCCCGAGTGCGTCTGCGGCCACAGGCAGAACGTGCACAGCGCCGGGCATCCGCGCGAGGTGTACAGCGAAACAAACGGGTTCAACAGGAACGGCACGTTGTAGCGCGTGATGTCCAGATCGCGCTTGTAGGTCTTCGTCACCCACGGCAGCGAATCCAGATCTTCGATGGCCGGCCCTTCCGGATTGTTGACCACTTGCCCGTTCCTGCGGAAACTCACCCCTGGCAGTTCTTCCAGCGGCTTGCCGTTGGCGAAATCCACAATCTGGTGGTCGAACTCGCGGCGTACCACGAAATCGATCGCCTTGTTGCCCAGCAGCGTCTTATCCGGCTCCGTGGTCACCGGCGGCCCCACAAACGCCACCTTCAACTTCGGGTTGACGTCCTTCATCATCTCCGCCATCTTCACGTCCACGTGAAAACCCGGAGTCGATGTATACAGCACCAGTAGTTCGAAATCCCTGCCCATCTCGATCGTCTGCTCAATCGAGATCTTGTGCGGCGGCGCGTCCACAACCTTGCTGTCGGGCAGCATCCCCGCCGGATAGCACAGCCACACCGGATACCAGTACGACTCGATTTCCCGCGATGCCGGCCAGCGCGAACTCGCGCCCCCGTCGAATCCTTCAAAAGACGGCGGGTTAAGAAACAGCGTTCTCATGCAATCTCCCGTGGACTGGAGGCCCGTCTACTGGCCGTCAACTTCGGCGGCCAACCCAAGCTTAAAAGCGTCGATGGAAAAGTTGCTGAAGTCGATTGTCAACTCAGCCTTGCCGACAAACCGCACATCCGCTACGCTCTGCACCTGCCGTGGTACCGAGATCCCGTCACGGATTTCGTACTTCCTTACGAATGCCACTTTCTTGAGAAAAATCGAGGGGTTTTTCACCAGATAGCCCGACTCCCGCACCTTCAGAAACGTGCTCGCGTCAATCCACACTTCCCCCTTGAACAGGCCTTCGCGCTTCTGCTTCGGAGTGACTTCGAAAACGTGCACGTCCTGCCCCGTGGTCCGGTTCACGCCCTTGTACTTGAACTTGTAATTGCGTGGCGTCACCGCCACCGTCGGCGACTGCTGTTTCTGGGCTTCCACCTCGGCGGTCAGGTACCGCGAGATGATCTCCTTGTTGACGATCCCGTCGCCTTCGAATTGGGCGCGCTCGTAACGGATCAAACCGAGCGGCGATATCCGCCGCAACGCGTGCAGACGCCCGTGCTTCTTCAGTTTCGGAAGTGCGGCGTCAATCTCCACATCCATCGACGCGCCCCGCGCCATCAGAGCCTGCACCTGTGAAGCATTGCAGTAGTTTTCAACAATCGTATCCGCCGGCGCCGAAAAGGGTTCGGCGACGACGCTTAGACTAAGAATGGCACTACAAAGGAAAACGCGAAACTTCAATGATTGCCCTCGGACCAAAGATTAAGCCTTAAGTGTAGCAGAACCTTAGATCTGGGGGCAAACAGCAGCTTGCGGAAACCGGTGGGACAGGCCATCGCCTTTTGTGGTCTGTCGTGGCTCGCCAAAGCGCGGCTGCCAGCCATTCACCGGTACCCCCGGATCATGTGCGCCCGTGAATTCAGCCGGGCCGCGTCATCGAATAAGCGCAGCCCCCGACGGGCCAGGGCCAGCGTTTGCAGCGCGTCGGCCAGTTCCGGCCCCTGTTTCACGGCGAATTTCTCGCGCAGTTCCACCGCCATCGTCAACGCCTCGTCCGCCTCCCGATAGCGCCTCTGTTTCAAGCGCAGCAGCCCGAGATTGCTCTGCGCTATCGAGAGTTCCACCACGCATTCCGGGCACGCCTTCCGCAGCGTCTTCACCGCCTGCACCATCGTTTGCTCGGCCATCGAAAGCTTGCCGTCCCCCATCAGGATCAGGCCTTCCTGGCTCAACAGCGTGGCCACCCGGGGATGCTCCGCGCCCAGCGCCTTCTCATACAGGAAGCGCGCCCTCCGGAACAAGGGCAGCGCGCGCTCCGGACTCCCCATGAAGCGGTGCGCTTCCCCCACGCTGGTGTACGCCAGAGCCGCTTCCAAGCTCTCCTCACCGGCGCTGTGAATGGCGATGCGCAGCGCCTCTTCGGCCGGCGCCAACGCTTCCCGTCCCAGCCCGCGCCGGACCATCAGGTTCGATAGCCCTTCCAATGTGCGCGCCGTCTGAATGTCCTCGGGATAGAACTCGCGCAGAATCGGCAGCGCCTCTTGCAGTAACCCTTCCGCCCGTTCCGGATCGCCCAGCATCAGGTAGTTGCTGGCCGCCAGATTCATGTTGGCGAGCGTGTGGTGATGCCGCGCGCCCAGCATCCGCCGGTGCAGCCCTAGCGCTTCTTCGAAGACCTTTGACGCCGCCTGGCGCTGGCCATCGCCGCACAACGCCACCGCCAGATTCAGCATCGTCCCCGCCGTGTGTCCGTCGAACTCCGGCCCCATCTTTCGCCAGATCCGGATGGACTCCTGGTACAGGCGCCGCGCTTCGGCATAGTTGCCGCTCTCGGCTACCCGGTTTCCCTCTGTGTTCAAACTCTGCGCCGTCTCCGTCGACTCCTGTGCCGCCGCGCTGAGTGTCGTAAGCAATCCGATAAGTAACCAGTTCATGGCCGCCCTCCGGCTTCTGCCCGGATGGACGACCCGCGTTCACATTCGTTGCGTAAACCGGATGTGAACTCTCCTGTTTACCCGCCTGCTCACGCCTTACTGATAAGTCCACATTGGCGATAAATGGGTCGCCCGAATTGTGCTCTTTGCCACCGCTCACCGAAAAATGCAATTGCCACACGTCCGGCGTCCCCGGCGCGTCGTGGATCGTCTGCCAGATCTCTGGCGACCCGCCCTTCCTCGCCCCGTTGTTCATCAGCGCCACCTTCGGCCGCAGTGCGTTCACCCACTGCGGAGACCCGCTCATGTTCATTCCGTGATGCGACACCAGATACAGATCTACCTTCCCGATCTTGTTCGCCGGACACACCAGGTCCTTTTCCTTGTTCCACGTCAGGTCCGCCATGTTGATCATGCGGAAACTGCCGTAAGTGATCAGCATGCCCACCGATTGCGCGTTCTCCGATGGGTCGGCGTCCTTCATTTGGAATCCGGCGCATTCCGCCCCCGCCTGCCCCGCCCCCGCCAGCGGCGCCTCAATCACCTTGCCCCCCGCGGAAATCACCTTGACCTCGATTCCTTTCATCGGAATCGTGTCCCCCGGCTTCACCTCAATGTGATTTCCCTTCGCCCGGTATGCCGCGTACTCGTTGAACAGCACCTGCGCCTGCTTGTTGTTCTCCACGTTGGCGCCATGGTCCACGAAGTTGCGGATCGGCATCTTCTCCGCCAGTTGCGCCACCCCGCCCACGTGGTCGGCATGATAGTGCGTGGTCACCAGGTAATCGATCTTCTTCACCCCCGCCGCCTTGGCCGCCGCCGCAATGCGCTCCGCATCGCGCTTATTCTGCCCGCCCCACCCCGTATCCACCACCATCGATTCGCCCGAAGGAGACACAATCAGCGTGGCCTGCCCCCCTTCCACGTCAATCGAGTAGATTGCCAGATTCTTGGCCGCCGGCAGAATCGCCGCCGATGCCATCAGGAGAACGCCCGCACTCAGGATTCGCATACGTAGATTGTGCCCCGCCTCGGCCGTCCGCGGCAACCTCTCCGCCCCACGGAGTTGCCGGAACACCCTCGAAAGGAATAGCGTATGTATTAGTAGATGTCTTTTTGCAGCCAATGCGGAAACCAGGTCGGCACCGCCCTCTATTGCGCCCGGTGCGGCGCCAAACAGCCGGTCGACGACGCCGCGCCTCCCCCCATCGTCACCGGCCGCGATCCACTGGCCGCCCTCAATCCCCGTACCGCCTCCATTCTCTGCTACATCCCCGGCATCGGCTGGATTGCTTCCATCATCGTGCTCGCCAGCGACCGCTTCCGTCACAATCGCCTCGTCCGTTTCCACGGCTTTCAGGGCTTGTACCTCTTTGTCGCCTGGCTCCTCGACGACCAGGTGCTGCGCCCCATCCTCCAACGCGTCCCCGGCTTTCATCTCCATTCCATCGTTCAGGCCATCCTCCTCGCCATGTCCATCTTCATGATGGTAAAAGCCGCCCACGACGAAGCCTACTCCCTCCCCCTCTTCGGCGAACTAGCCCAAAAATCCGTCGCCGAAGACTAAGATCAGTGGGATGAGTTCGGACTTTCTTCTCTCCCCAAACCCTTCCGCATCTCCTGGATTTCATCGTTGTCCGTGGTGGGATAAGCCTCCGGCTTGTCCATCCGAGCGAAGCTCGGACTCTTCTGCGCCCCGTACCGACCGTCGTGGCATGTGCTCTGCGTAACCTCCGCGATCTCTGTGTCCTGCGTTGAACAATAATGTGGTATTATTCATTAGAGCGTATATTTATACATGAAGCGGGTCGGAATTGTCGGATATCGAGGCTACAGCGGCGCGGAGTTGATCCACCTCCTCCATCGCCACCCAAACGTCGAGCCGGTCCTCATGGATCACCGGGAAGACCCCGGCGGTCCCCCCGCCATTCGCCGCGCGACTCCCCCCACCCGCATTCCCTGTACCGGCGAAGCCGTGCACCAGCACGGACTTGCCGTCGTTTTCCTGGCCACCCCACCGGAAGTCTCCATGGAGTTGGCGCCCGTCATGCTATCCGCTGGTGCCCGCGTCGTCGATCTCAGCGGCGCCTTCCGCCTGCGCACCCCCGAAAACTACCTGGCTTGGTATAAGGAAGCCCATACCCAACCGGAGCTGCTGGCCGAGGCGGTCTACGGTCTGCCCGAGTTCTGCCGCGACCTCATCCCGGCCGCCCGCCTCGTCTCCAACCCGGGCTGCTATCCCACCGCCGCGAATCTCGCCCTCCGCCCCCTCCTCCAGGCCGGCGTGGTAGATCGCGCCGCCGGCATCGTCTGCGACGCCAAGTCCGGCGTCAGCGGCGCCGGTCGCAAGCCCAGCCTCAAAACCAGTTTCTGCGAGGTCACCGAGAATTTCTCCGC
>JAPKZC010000583.1:1412-1825 GCA_026394025.1 Candidatus Solibacter sp. | reverse complement strand
GTGCAGAGCTGTGCGCGCTCGCCAGTGCGCTGACCTTTCACCAGGGAGAACCATTCGGGGTGGGTCTTGAAATAAGGGTCCGGGGGAACCAGAGCGTAGAAGGTGTGGACGAAGCCCTTGTAGGTAATCTGGCCCCCGTGCTTTTCCTTCAGCCGCGCGGACTGGCTGGTCGAGCCGTTGCGAGCCGCCCAATCCCCATCAAAGGCGGGATACCAGAATGGATCGCGGTACTCGAACGCGGGACGGCCCCGGGCGTCAAGTGCTGGAACCGCCAGGTTGGGGCGCGCAGGGTATTGCGCGAACCACGGCGTGTACCATCGCACGCCCAGGTAGTCCTCCAGGAACCGGTACACTGCGTAAAGCGTGCCGCGCGGCCGGCCACCGGCCAGCAGCAGTCTCCCTCCCGCCGAGCG
>JAPKZC010000583.1:0-1328 GCA_026394025.1 Candidatus Solibacter sp. | reverse complement strand
ACGTATTCGTCGCCGCCGAAGTGCTGGAGGTCCACCTCTGGAAACGCGCTGGCCGCAATCGGTCCGGGGCCAATTACAATGGCGGACTCTGGCGGGCTAGCGGTGAGTTGCCGTATCGAAAAGGTGGCCCCGGCAATCCGGTTAAGCGCCGCGGCCAATTCTTCCGCCGCGTAACACTCCGCCGGCGTGGCGCCTGCCTGGGTGACAATTACGCAGCGGGCCACCCCCGCCGAGGCTAACTCCATCGCCGCCTGTCCCGGCAGGCAAATGGCGGCCAGGCAGACGGCCACCAGTAAGCACACTCCGTCTCTTACGTTGCTCCGGAGTGAGGTGCACCGTGCCGGTGAACGAAAGCCGTAGTTTTGCCCATATCGTTTCGGGTAATGGAGCGCTCGATTCATAGGCCCAGTATGCACGTTCCCGGGTAAACATCACCTCATTTTGGCCAGGAACGGGGTCTGATCCAGCCCTGCCGGATGGGAATGTTCAAATCCCAGTGGCCTGGGGTCGCGGGGTGAGCATGCGAGGCGGGACGGCGGTCATGGGGGAAAGGCTAAAGGCTGAATGCTAAATGCCAAATGTTAAAGCTCAGGTCCTTAAAGACCGGCGGCGGTCAGCGAGTCACCGAGCGCCACCCGGGGTACCCCGTCCGAGGATTTCATTCCCCTCGGAATCCAGCTCGGCTGGGGTGAGGAGCTTGGCGCGGGGCCTTTCGATCAATCGTTCGACTCGCATCTTCCGGGGCATCAAGGGATGGCGATGCGGTAGAACCCCTTGGGACCGTGCATTTGGATGGTGGCGTTGGTCACGTCGGTGAGATTGGTGAGGGTGGCGAAGCCTCCACCGGATGCCGCCAGATTGGATGAGGCTTGCAGGGCGAGAGTTCGGTCAGGCACGGAGTCGAAGGCGATGGAGAGGTTCTGAGGGTCGGCGGGGCGGATGGATTGGATTTTGAAGGGCGCTCCATTCCAGATCCGCACGAGGGCCTGGGTGGGCGTCTGGCTGCGGATCCGGGCGTTCCATCCGTAGGGGGCGGCGGTCGCGCCGGGATTGCCGGAGCCGGAGAGCGCCACGCCGTTCGCCACTACATTGGTGGTGTATTTAATGTATTCATTGGTGCCGGCGGTGGCCTTTTCCTGCACGATGTAGGAGAAGTTGCTGCCGGCGGGATATCCCGTCGCCTTGATTCCGTAGTAGCTGGCGCAGGGGATGACGACGCCGGCATCCCATTGCGTCGTCATCCAGCGATTGGTGTCGCCTCCGGGGAAGACGGCTTTTTCCAGTCCCGGATAATATCCGAGGGCATCGCTGAACAGCGGCACGGCGGA
>JAPKZC010000548.1 GCA_026394025.1 Candidatus Solibacter sp. | reverse complement strand
ACGCCATCGAGCACGACCAGCATGTCGCCAGAGGCTACGGAATCGAGGTCGGCATACTTGCGCGCCGCGCCGAGGGCGACCACGCCCTGGTGCGCGGACGAACTGGCCAGACGGTCGAGCGAGGCACGCGGCTCAAAGCGCACCGGCACGCTGGCGCGGCGGGCCAGGTCAATGATCTCCTGCAAGCGCGGGCCGCCGGCGCCCTGAGCGATGACGATGCGCTCGATGGGGTTGCCGGCGCGCAAGGCCTCGGCGATGGGATGGATGCCGCTGAGGAGAGCCATCGGACTAGGCCCCGGGCAGAATTTCGAGCCCGTTGTTGAAGCGATTGGTGAAGTTCGCCATAGCGACGACCAGGGTGATCTCCACCATCTGTTCGTGGGTAAAATGCTGGAACATCTCCTCCCGCGCGGTTTGCGCGCGAGCGGTGCGGGTCAATTCGCGGGCATAGCGGATGGCGGCGCGCTCGGCCGGCGAGAAGGCTTCGTCCCGCCAGTTCTCGAGCGCCTGGAGTTCGTCTTCGGTGAGGCCCGCCTTGCGCCCACCAGGGAGATTGGCGGCGATACAGAAGGCGCACTGGTTGGCGTAGGAGGTGGCCAGGTACAAGATCATTTTGGTGCGGCGATCCAGCGTCCCCGGACCCATTAGCGAGGCGTAGAAGGGTATGAAGTTCTTGAGCGCATCGGGGCGGTTGGCCATGGCGCGCAGGAACGGATTCGGCTGTTTGGCCCTACTTTCGAGGCCGGCGAGGAATTCGTTCCCGGCGGGATCGACTTTATTAATCGTTATAGCCATAGGCACTAGTATAAATGCCGTGGATGAATTCCCGGTCGCCTTCGACGAAATCCAGGGCGGCGAGCTGGAACTTGGGCTGCCAGCGGAGGTCGTGAAAGATCAGGTTGTGGGGCTCGCCGGAGAACTGGCGGACGCGGAAAAAGATGAGCTCGATGGGGTCCTTGCCGGGATAGGTGAAGCGATAGCGGGTAATCAACTCGCCGGCCGCGCCGCGGATGCCGAGTTCCTCCTCCAATTCGCGCGTCAGCGCCTGTTCCGGGCTCTCGCCAGGTTCCACCTTGCCGCCTGGAAACTCCCACTTCAGCGGATGCGATTGGGTTGGCATGCGCTGCCCCACGAGGATCTTGTCATCGCGCTGGAAAACCGCCGCCACCACCTGAACCATGTCAACATTGGAGCATAGAATGTATCCGCCACGACTGATTGAACATTTTCAGAATCCGCGCAATGTGGGCGAACTGGGGCCGCCGGCGATTACGGTGGAGGTGGCCAATCCGGCGTGCGGCGATACGCTGCGCCTCTCGGTGCGGTTTGAAGACGGCCGGGTGGCGGAGGTGCGCTACAAGGTGCGCGGGTGCACGGCATCGATCGCCGCCGGGTCTGCGCTGACGGAGTGGATGGGCGGGAAGACGCGCGGCGAGCTGGCGGGGTTCGGTACGGTGGTGATCGACGAGGCGGTGGGCGGCCTGCCCGATGCGTCCAAACACGCGGCGGTGCTGTGCGGGGATGGGGTGAAGAAGGTGTTGGAGGCGACCGCTCCCTGACGGTGACGGCTTGGATTGGGGCCGCCTCGGCGCGGTACGTCGTGTATTCTGGAGACTCCCATGTTTGCCTACGACTCTCAGCTTCTGGCCGCGGTGCAGGGCGCACCACAATCGGTGGACGACGTGATCCGCACGATGCAGGCTATCGACACGATTTGTCCCGATGGGGACGGGCTGAAGTGGTTCAACTGGCTGTACCTCGGCGTCACCCAGGCGGTGGGGGCGCGGGTGGATGCGGGCGGCTTCCACGATGCGGCGTGGATGGCGGCGCTGGATGTGCAGTTCGCGGGGCTCTACTTCGGAGCGTTGCGCAGCGCGCTATCGGGTGGGACGGCGCCGCGATGCTGGAGGGTACTGTTCGAACGGCGCAATTGGACGGCGCTGGCGCGGATACAGTGCGCGCTGGCGGGCGTCAATGCGCACATCAATCACGATCTGCCAATGGCGATTGTGCGGACCGGCGTGGCGCCGGTGCACGGGGATGCGCACTACGCGGACTACACGGCGCTGAATGCCACGTTGGGCACGCTGGTGGATTCGGCGAAGACATCGCTGCAGGTGCGGCTGCTGGGCGATTTGCTGCCGCCGGTGTCGCACCTGGAGGATACGATCGCGGCGTTCAGCATGACGGCGGCACGCGAGGCGGCGTGGAACCACGCGGAGATGCTATGGACGGTGCGGGCGTTGCCAAGGCTATCGGCGCGCATGGCGGATACGCTGGACGGGATGACGGCGGTGATTGGGAAAACGCTGCTGGTTCCGGTGGTGTAGGGGGGCCGAAGCACGCTCGCGCCACTTCCCGAAGGTACCGGCGTGCTACTGGTAGAGCGGTCTGCCCCGAAGAGGGCTTCTCGCAGCTTAGTACACCGTTTCACAAGCACGGTCTCGTATTTCGGGCTCCGAGCAGAGCCGCGCGCGTTAGTTGCTGGCCGGCCAAGGCTGAGAATCCGTCTCTCAGAATCCGCCAGCACGTAACGTCGTGTAACGTAGGCCCGGGGATTTCAAGGGGCGGAGCCCCTTGGCTATCGTTAGCAAGCGGTTTCCCGATACGTTAGTGGATTTCTGAAACGGCGCACTTAGTGACTCCGGCGAGAAACCATGCGCTTGCCTGTGAAGCCTAGTCCAAGCAGGACTGTGCCGAGCAGAAACACAGCACCGGGCTCTGGAACCGGCAAGGCACCGACCAGCCGGGCCGGGCCACCACAGCATTCGAAATACACGAGGCTATATTCGGCATTCTCGCGAGGCCCGTTGGTGTAGAGGCCGGTTGTAACTCCCGGGCCGTGTCCTGCGCCGTGATCGTCGATGACGACTTGGCCGTTGATGACCAGCCTCACACTGTCGTCGTGATTGATGGTGAAATACTCCGGGTCCGCCACCGTACCGGTTACGTCCCCGTTGCCCAAGAACAACCAGACCGTGCTCGAAATTTCATAGGTGGGCACCTTGTCATCGAGGTCGTGAATTGGAAATAAACTGGAATTCAGCCAGCTTGCGATAGTTGTGGGATCGTCCCAGCCCACGTTGAAGCCCAGGTACCCTCCGGTGGTGAACTTGACGTCATACTGGCTGGTGTTGCACGTACCAAACCCACCAGGCGGCCGGAAGGGCCCTTGGTGGCATGTGGGGTCCGCCAGGGATGACGCCAAGCCGGTTTCCGCAATGGTATCGGTCGTAATCCAACCATACGCCGTAATATTGTCTGCGCGGGCGGTTGGAATCGTGAGCAAACAGATGGCAAACCCAACCATCAAAACGAAGAACGTCCTGAACTTCATGAAATCCTCCTTGCCGAAATTCAGCATGTACGCTTGCATAACGCGTATCACTGGCTCGCACGGAGCCTTGTCATGCAGTCTTGGGACGCCGCCACTGCAAAAGAGTCGAGAAGCGCGGCCGCTATGATCTCTGGTGAATCTGGCTATTGTGTGCAATCACAATGCCAAGACTTGAACAGCTCAAGATACAGGCGGTTTGTGCACTTGTCTGGATAAAACCGGAGAAAAAAGATAGCACATTTGACCGTTTCGGATCTTTGTAACCTAAAAACTGGGTTTCCTCCCAGCCCCGAAAGGGTCCTCGCGCTCGACCAACGTCGAAAAACGACTGCGGCAGTGGGCCGACAGGCCTGGAGGCCTATCCTACGGAGCCCAGCCGGGCATCACGTAGGCGTAGAACATGACCAGGAGGCCGATCATGCTGGCCAGGAAGATGCTGTGCTTCAGGGTGAAACGGAAGAGGCGGGCTTCGTCCTCGTGCTTCATGCTGGTGGCGGCGGCGGCGACGGCGATGCTGGTGAGCGAGATCATCTTGCCCATGACCCCGCCGGCGGAATTGGACGCGGCCATGAGCACCGGGTTCATGCCGAGTTTATCGGCGGTAACCACCTGCAGGGTGCCGAACAGGGCGTTGGCGGAGGTGTCGCTGCCGGTGAGGAAGACGCCGAGCCAACCCAGCATGGCGCTGAAGAAGGGGAACATGGCTCCGGTGGCGGCGAAGGCAAGGCCGAGCGTGCCGGTGGCTCCCGAGTAGTTCATCAGGAAGGCGAGGCCGAGCACGGCGGCGAGGGTGAGTTCGGCCAGCGCGAGTTGCCTGGCCGTGTGGCGCAGGACGGTGCCGAACTGGGCGAGCGAAAGGCCGGCGACCATGGATGCCAGGATGGCCGCAATCAGACAGGCGGTGCCGGAGGCGGAGAGCCAGGTGAAGTTGTACACCGCGCCATAGGGCGCGGCCTTGGCGACCACGGGGGGCACGCGCTGGATGGCGTTGTGCAGGCCTGGCCAGTTTATGAGGATATTGGTTTTGGCGAGCTCACTCTGGAGCGGTTTAGCCCAGAGCAGAACGAAAGCGACGAGGAGTAAATAGGGCGCCCAGGCGAGCAGGATCTCGCGGCCGGTATGTTTGCGGGGCGGGCCGCCGCGGCGCCAGACGACGATGAGCAGGGCACCCATGGCCGCCATGGACGACAGAATGTCGGTGAGCTGGGGGCCCACGTAATTGGACACCAGGAACTGGGTGCCGGCAAAGGCGACGCCGCACATGGCGACGGCGGGGAGCACGCCGCGCAGCCCCTTCCAGCCGCTCATGACCAGGATCAGGTAGGCGGGGACGAAGAGCGAGATGGGGGCGCAGATGCGTCCCACGCCGGCGCTGAGGCGATCGAGCGGGAGTCCGGTGGTGACGGCGAGAGTGGTGATGGGAATGGCGATGGAGCCGAAGGCCACGGGGGCGGTGTTGGCCAGCAGGCAGATGGCGGCGGCGCGGAACGGTTCGAAGCCGAGGCCGGTGAGCATGGCGGCGGCCACCGCCACGGGAGTGCCGAAACCGGCGGCGCCCTCAATGAATGCGCCGAAGGCGAAGGCGATGAGGAGGGCCTGCAAGCGCGGGTCGTCGGTGAGGTGCCCGATGGACTCTTTGAGGACTTCGAATTTGCCGCTCTCCAGGGTGACGCGGTAGAGCAGAATGGCGCTGAAGACCACCCAGCCGATGGGGAAGAGGCCGAAGGCAGCGCCGTAGGTGACGGTGCCGGCGAGCAATCCCAGGGGCATGCCGTAGACGCCGGCGGCCACGATGGCGGCGGCGGCAAGGCCAGCCAGGGAGGCCATCCAGGCGGGTTTGCGGAGCACGCCCAGGAGGAGCAGCAGGGTGAAGATGGGAATGGCGGCAAACAGCGCCGAGAGGGGAAGGCTATCGCCGATGGGTGTATAGGGTTGTTGCCACATAGTTGTGTCAGCCTTGGATACGCGATTCTTTCCCGCTCCAGAAGGTTTCGCGCAATTCGCGCTTGATGATTTTGCCGGTACCGGTTTTGGGCAGGGCGGTATCGGAGAACTGGAAGCGGCGGGGCATTTTGAATTTGGCGATGCGCTGCTGGAGGAATTCGCACAGCGCGGGTTGGCCGAGGGTGAGTCCGGGCTTCACGACGACGAAGGCGGCAGGGACTTCGCCCCATTGGGGGTCTGGCGCGGAGACGACGGCGCACTCCAGCACGGCGGGGTGGGCGGCGATGGCGCGTTCCACCTCGATGGAGGAAATATTTTCGCCGCCGGAGATGATGATCTCCGCCTCGGAAAGATCCGCACCAACGGCGGTACCGCTCTTTACTTCCCTGATCACCAGCCGTTCGTGATCTTCAATAGGCGCCCGATACTCCACTATCGTTGCGGCACGCTCGGCAGGCAGTTCGGGGAGGCAGTTGGGTCTGATGCTGAGAATCCACGGCCGGCGTTTCAGCTGAATCGTCGCCATGGCCCTGCCGGAAAAGTGAGACTTCTTGACTACACCTGAGGCCAGATCAACTTCAAGACAATCCTGGATAAGGGGTGCGCCCCGCAGGGAGGCCACCCGGGCCAGGGTATCCTTCCCGCCGCCGCTCGCAACCCCGATGAGGGCGT
>JAPKZC010000490.1:1330-2940 GCA_026394025.1 Candidatus Solibacter sp. | reverse complement strand
ATACCGTCTACCTTGTCGGCAAACTTCGCGATAAACTGCTTCATGGAGTTCCTTTCTTCTCCGGTGCGTGTCTGGATAACACTACATCGTACGAAGATTCGGAACGCCTCTTCAATTTGGTTGCGGCTCTGCCGCGCTATGTCTCCGCGGTGAAAACGCATGCCTGTATGCTTCCGGCTTCGCCGGGTTTGCAAACGGTCAGGGAGCGGTCCGGTCTCAGACCCGGCCCGGTTCCGGATGGACCCACGGTTGGCGGTACGGACGTCGCAGCAGGCGGTTGGCTTCCTCGTCCCCCGCCACCCGCCCCGCGGCGGCATCCCAGGCCAGCGTACGCTCCAGTTTCATCGCCATATTGCCCAGAATGCAGCACGCCGTCGAGATGTGCCCCTGCTCGATATCGGCCACCGGTTTGCCGCGCGTCGCGATGGCAGAGAGGAAATCTTTCATGTGCCCGCGGATTGCCGGAGCGCAGTGCTTCTCCAGCCGCGGCTCCGTGTTGTCCTCCGGGTACTTGTCCAACTCGTAGGTCACGTCCTTGTGGATCGCCTGTCCTTGTCCCACTGGCGTGAAGTCGTAGCTGAAGACGCTCGCCTTGAGCGTTCCCTTGTCGCCGTAGAGCGTCGCGCCCCAGGGATATTTCGCGTCCGGCGGCTGGCCCCAGTAGCGGTGCTGCCAAACCACCTTGAGCTGGTCATAATCGAAGATTACGGTCTGCGTGTCCGCGATATTCGCCTTCCTCCCCGTCTTCACCAGGATGCCGCCGGAAGAGCTGATCCGTTTGGGCCACCCCAGATCCAGAAACCAGCGCACCATATCGAACATGTGGATCCCCATGTCGCCCAGGGTCCCGTTGCCGTACTCCATGTAAGACCGCCAGCCTTGCGGATGCTTGCCGCGGATGAAAGGCCGCATCGGCGCAGGGACGGTCCACATTTCGTAGTCCAGGTTCGCCGGAGGTTCCATCTCCGGGGGATCCTGGCCGCCGCCGCCGCCGCCGCTGTAGGAGTAGATCTCCACCAGCCCCACCTTGCCCAGTTTGCCGTCGCGGATGATGTTGTCGCGCGCTTCCATCAGGTGCGGCGTGCTGCGCCTCTGCGTGCCCACCTGCACCACCCGCCCGTACTTGCGAGCCGCGGCCAGCATGCTCTGCCCTTCCACCACGTCCACCGAGATCGGCTTCTGCACCCAGACGTCGGCGCCGGCTTGCACGGCGGCGATCATCGGCAGCGCGTGCCAGTGGTCCGGCGTGGCCACCAGGCAGATGTCCAGGTCCTTCTCCTTCAGCATCTCCCGGTAATCGCTGTACGTGCGGGGCGTCTTTTTGGATACCTGGCGCGCGGCCACCATCTCCGCCGCCTGCGAGAGCATCTGCTTGTCGACGTCGCACATGGAGACCACCTCGACGGGGGACACCTGTATCAGACGGAACAGGTCGCACTTGCCATACCACCCCGGACCGATAATGCCGACACGCTTCGGCTTCTGGTCCGCCAGTTGCTCCGCCAGGGCTTTGGCGGAAAGACCCAGGCCGGCGGCGCCAGTGCTCAGGAATTCACGGCGATTCATAGTTTCTTCTACTCCCGCTTGCGAGTTTGCGGCCAGACTGATGC
>JAPKZC010000490.1:0-1302 GCA_026394025.1 Candidatus Solibacter sp. | reverse complement strand
CCGCAATCTGTACCACAACTAGCCCAGCGTCTCGTGAAGCGTTGCTTCGTTTCCCCGAATCGCCTTCCACCCCGGAAGCACCTCCCGAAAACCCTCCCATTGACGCAGTTGCGACGGCGCTGGCGTCACGCGAATCCCTTCCTTCTCTAGCGCCGCCGCGGCCCGAGGCATACTCCGCGCATCAACTGCCAGGGCAACCTGGTCTATCCCATGGCTGCGCAGGATCTCCGCGCCGAATCGCGCATTTTCGTGCGTGGATCCGGATTTTTCCTCCGTCCAGATCATGTTCTCCGGTACTCCCGCTTGTCGCAGCAGGTCGCGCATCACAACCGCAAAGGCGGGAGTGCCGCGTCTTGCCCCGCCGCCGCAAGCCAGCACCGGCACCGGCCCGATCTGCCTGTATACCCACGCGGCATACCCGCACCGTTCCGCCGTGTCGTAATCCGCTTGCGGGTACGGCCGCTCAAACAGCGGCGGCGAAACCCCCGAGGAAAACACCACCACCGCTTGCAGCCCGGGCGTCGCGCGAAACGGCCGAACCGCATATCGCGCCTCTAACGGCCGCGATAGCAGCCACTCCACGGGGGGCCACCCACACAGGATCAGCCCCACTATCCCCGCCATCAGCAACCACCCCCTCACCCGTGCCAGTCCCATCAGCGCGGCCAGGCCAAACACCGCCAACAGAGGCTCGATATAAGTCATGCCGCGTTCGTCCGCACCTTTGACAGTCTTACTGTGTTGCTCGTCTTACCGTAACCTTGCGCTGTCACGTTATTCCGCCTCGCCGTATTTCTGTTGGAACAGGTCAAGCCCTTACTGTATCAAGTAGGACCTGTCTGGACGCTTCTGGGTGCGTAAACCGGACCTCCCCGATTTCGACTCCCTCGGCGTGCCGCTCGCTTTCTCCGCTTGGCTCCGCGCTTTCCGCGTCTCCGCGGTGAACACATCTTCTTGTATGGTTCCGGCTTCACCGGGTTTGGAACTCCAACCCGGATTGGCACGCGGCAGGATTGGCACGCGACCCTCCGCGGCGGCGGCGCTCCGGCTATACTGATCGTCGATGCACCTGATTGCCGCCTTACTGCTCGCCGCCGCCAGTGCCGCCGCCGCGCCCCAGTACTCGGGAGAACTCATCTTCCCCTTGGAGAAGTGGCACAACCACTCCTCCTCGATTGTCGAACTGCCGAACGGCGACCTGCTGGTGTGCTGGTTCCACGGCTCCGGCGAACGCACGGCGGACGATGTCCTGATTCAGGCCGCGCGCTGGAATCACGCCACCGGCAAGTGGACCGCGCCTTT
>JAPKZC010001148.1:7115-10213 GCA_026394025.1 Candidatus Solibacter sp. | reverse complement strand
GAAAAGTCGCGGGTTCCTTTGGGTATGGAGGGTTTTTGCATGCTTGAATGTTAGTTCCTGCGGCTGCCGCTCAGGGCAATCATGATGTAATAAACCAGGGTTGCCAGCGAACCGAGGGCGGCAATCGCGTCGGGGCGCGCCGTTATGTAGGGGTCCGCCACCTGGTCGTTGGTATCGGTGAATCTGCCCTTGATACTGCCGCCCACGCGCTTGATGGAGGAGCCGAAGCCGGTTTGCACGTACCCGGGCAGGTAGAAGTTGATCACGCCATCGGTGGCGTGGATCTGCACTTCGGCATCGTTATCGCGCGTGGCCAGCAAGAGCGCGTCCAGGGCGCGCGCGGCGGTGAGTTGTTTGACGGCTTCCACGCGGACGTCGGTACTGGGGTCCTTGAGGAGTTCGGTAAGGCGGGGAACGGCCGCGCTGCCGGCTTTACCGATCTCACGCACGTCCTTGGGGCGAACATCCTGGGCAGCGGCGGAAGCGATCAGGGCGAAGGCCGCAAAATAGAAACGCATATTCGTATTATCTCGTGAGATAAGACGCCGTCCGTGCGGGAAAAGTCCGAGGGGGCACTGGTCTTTCTGGCTTGGTGCAATCCGGGGTCCACCGCCGCGGAACGCACATGTCCAGGCCCGGCGGCCGGACAGGGCTGGAACGCGGTCACCGTCGCAGGCGGAAGCTGCTGACATCGCCCCATAGGCCGACTGCCTGCAGTACCCAAACGCAAACGGCAACCACGACGACAACGTTCAGAATCGACTTGATGCTAGAGGCCATGGGGATGAACCGGTTGATGAGATACAACGCGACTCCCACTACGATCAATACAACGACAAGATTCAGTAAAGGCATTTTCTAATACTCCTCGAATCAGGGAAGAGCAATTTGTTGCCCACTTCCCGAGCGTCCCGAATTACTAGAGCGTAATCGCGATCGCAAGCCTGACGTCAGGATAGCCCCGGTTGTAGAGGTAATATCCATCGTCGTAATCGATGTACACGTCATCGGAGTCATACCAGTTATCGGACCAGTACTCCGGCCATGGATCGACCAGCAGGAACGAATACCCGCCGTACTCGAAACGCGGATACCCCATGTAGATGACCGGCCGGGTGCGGATGCGGAAAAAGTGCTGGCTGCCGAAATAGAGACTGAAGCTGGCCTGAGGGACGTAGTAACCGCCGTAGCCTCCACGTTGCGCCCAGGTGCGATGGTCTGAAGACCACCGTTGGGCGCGACCTTGCTGCCAGGTCTCGTGTCCTCGCCAGCCGCCGCCCTGCTGCACCCATCCCCGCTGTTGCTGCCACGCCCGCGCTTGCTGCTGCGTGCGCCGTGGTTGCGGTTGCTGCCGAGCTTGCTGTGGCTGCCGTTGTTGTTGTTGTCGCTGGGGCTCCTGAGCACGCTGCTGCCGCTGTTGCTCGGGCTGCCGCTGTTGTTGTTGTCGCTGGGGCTCCTGAGCACGCTGCTGCCGCTGTAGCTCGGGCTGCTGTTGTTGTTGTTGTCGCTGGGGCTCCTGAGCGCGCTGCTGCCGCTGTTGCTCGGGCTGCCGTTGTTGCTGTTGTTGCTGGCCCTGCGGAGCACGCTGCTGCGGCGCGCTCTTGTCCTGCCTGCCCTGCGGCTTGTCGGGCTTGCCCTGCTTCTCGCCCTGCTTATCGCCCTGTACATCGTGTTGTGCGTGAACCGGTATCATCGCTCCGACAAACAAGACGACCGTGGCTACGCCAGTTACTCTCACAAGTTTCATGGTTATTTGACTCCTGCTACGGTCTCATACAAGCACGTGGACAGCCAAGGCGATCTGACGGCTGGCTCCGTGGTCTGGCGCGACGGCAACGATGGAGCCATGGTACGAGCAAGCATCGAACACCGCGAATGGCTGAAAGACCTCGCGCTATGTAGTATTTACCTTGATCGTGCACACGCTCGGCGACGGGTGTGGCGTGTAACATTCCGTACACGGGTGAACCGGCTCAACAACATATGAAGTGGTGCTACGCGTGCACAAGGAACCGTGTCGCCCAAAGCTCCCGAGGGGCTCACTGGGTGGACCGAGGAGGTTTAAGAATGCGAATGATTCTACTGGCTACTCTGGCGATTGCGCCTCTGATGGCCAAAGACAACGATTCGGTAAAGCGGCTGAACGAATCCGCCGCGGTGTTTTCGGAGGTCATGGCGACGCCCGACAAAGGCATTCCGCAGGACTTGCTGGCGAACGCCCACTGCATCGTCATCGTCCCTGGGCTCAAGACGGCAGCTTTCGTGGTTGGCGGCAAGTATGGAAAAGGATACGTGTCGTGCCGGAGCAAGAGCGGAGTTGGCTGGTCGGCGCCGGGTACGGTTCGGATCGAGGGTGGAAGCGTTGGCTTTCAGATCGGCGGCTCCACGACGGACTTGATCATGCTTGTGATGAACGAGCGGGGTGCGGAGAAGCTGCTTGCCAGTAAGTTCACTCTAGGGGCGGAAGGCTCGGTCGCGGCCGGGCCGGTGGGACGCACGGCGACAGCTCAAACCGACGCGCAGATGCACGCCGAGATTCTCTCGTGGTCGCGATCCCAGGGATTGTTTGCCGGTCTGGCTTTGGAAGGGGCCACCCTGCGGCAAGATCTGGACGATAATGCCACACTTTACGGCAAAAGGCTGGAAAACCGGGAGATTGTGACTACGCTGGTAAGTACGCCGACTGCGGCCGCGAGACTAATCACCCTACTAAACAAGTACTCGGCGCGAGAACGCACGAGTAAGTCAACTGGCTCGAGCCAATAACACGGCGAGAACATAACGTAATGGAGACTCAAATGAAGCTTATCGGCGCATGCCTCATGGTATGCGGAGTTATATCGGCCCAGGGGCCTCAGAACGAGAATGCGGCCAGAATGGCCGCAGGATCGCCGCCCATTTATCGTGTCACCGTGACCGCGCGGACCACGAAGGCAGTCAACTACCAGCACCGCAGCGGTGCGACCAAGATCGATTTCCGCGGCACCGAGCTCCTGGCGAAGGCCCGTGGCGAGGCCAAAGTGGAGAGCAAGCAGGGCTACATCGAGATCGAGGTGGAATTCGACGACCTGCAGCCGGCGACAAAAAACGGCGCCGAA
>JAPKZC010001148.1:6589-7000 GCA_026394025.1 Candidatus Solibacter sp. | reverse complement strand
GGAACGAAAAGCAAGCTAAACGTAACCACCGAGCTGCAGGTGTTCGCGTTGGTGGTCACCGCCGAACCTTACTACGCGGTCAGCCGGCCGAGCGATCTGATCGTGATGGAAAACGTAGTACGCAAGGATACAGTTGGGAAGATCGAGGAGGTGGAGGCGAAGTACGAACTGCTGCAGCGCGGGCAGTATCAGAGTCTGGCGAACCCGCTGGTGCTGAAGGCCGACCGGAAACTACCGCTGGAGTTGTACGAAGCGCGTAACGCGGTTCAGATCGCGCGCGCCATGGGTGCGGACCGCTTTGCGACCGAGACTTTCCAGAAGGCTGAAAAGAGCTTGTCGGCGGCCGAAGCCTACCAGGCACGCAACGCAGGGCGGAAGCCTGTCACCATGACAGCCCGGGAAGCAGTGCAG
>JAPKZC010001148.1:0-6577 GCA_026394025.1 Candidatus Solibacter sp. | reverse complement strand
TGGCGGCGGAGCGGCAGGGGTCATTGGAGCGCGAAGCAAGCGCGCAGGGCGCGCGGGCAGCGGCACAGGCCGAGGCAGATCGGGTCAGCCGTGAAGCCGAAGCGGCGCGCATCAGTGCGCAGGCGCAAGCGGACCGCGTGAAGCAGGAAAACGACGCGCGAATGGCGGCGAACGCCAGCGACGCGGATCGCCTGAGGCTGGAAAACGAGGCGCGGGCCGCGGCAGCCAAGAACGAGGCCGACCGTCTGAAACTCGACAGCGACGCGCGGATGGCCGCGGCGGGAGCCGAGGCAGATCGTCTGAAGCGGGACAACGATGCGCAGAGAGCGGCAGCGCAGGCCGAGCTTGACCGCGTGGCCAACCAGAAGGCCCAGTTGGAGGCGGAGAAGGTGGAACTGCGCGTACTGCTGCTGAAGCAGTTCAACGCCATTCTTCAGACCCGGGATACAGCGCGCGGTTTGATCGTGAATATGTCGGACGTACTCTTCGACACGGCCAAGTACTCGTTACGGCCGGCGGCGCGGGAAAAACTGGCCAAGGTGGCCGGCATCGTCGCCGGGCACCCGGGGCTCAGGCTGGATGTGGAGGGTCACACGGACAGCGTCGGCGCGGATGCCTACAATCAGGAACTGTCCGAACACCGCGGCGAGTCTGTACGCGATTACCTGACCAACCAGGGAATGCCGACGAGTTCGGTGACGTCCAGGGGCTTCGGCGAAACTCAGCCGGTAGCTACCAATGACACCGCGCAGGGCCGCCAGCAGAATCGGCGGGTAGAGATAGTGATCTCCGGCGAGGTGATTGGCACGGTGATCGGCAAGATAATCGCCGCCAGGTAACGTGGTTTGACAAGGTCGCGGACCATTCATGCAGGACCGGCAGCGGTCCTGCATGGCCGCGACGGCAAGCGTTTGGGTATCAAGGGGAAAGCGCAGGTAGAAAATGACGACTCAATACAATGTTCGTCTACCATGGGCCGCGTTTGGCCTGTTGGTTCTGTTCTCGTGTCCAAATGCCAACGCGTACTCGGTTCTGACGCACGAGGCGATTATCGATTCCACGTGGGACAGTGCGATCAGGCCACTTCTCCTGAAGCGCTTTCCGGCTGCCACGGCCGACGAATTGACGGCGGCTCACGCCTATGCCTACGGAGGGTGCATCATCCAGGATCTGGGATACTATCCGTTCGGCAGTAAGTTGTTCAGCGATCTGACGCATTACGTGCGGAGCGGCGACTTCATCCGGAGCATGATTCGCGAGTCGCAGGATCTGGACGAGTATGCGTTCGCGCTGGGCGCGCTGTCGCATTTCGCAGCCGACAACAATGGTCACCCGATGGCCACTAACGTTTCGGTGCCGTTGCTCTACCCGAAGCTTGGCTTGAAATTCGGAAAGTCCGTAACGTATGCGGACGATCCCTTCTCGCACAGTAAGACGGAGTTTGGATTCGATGTGTTTCAATCGGCGAAGAGCCGCTACGCGTCGGCTGCTTACAAGAGTTTCATCGGATTTCAAGTGGCTAAACCGGTGCTCCAGCGAGCCTTTCAGGATACCTATGGCATGAGGATCGAGCAGGTATTCCTGAACCTCGACATGGCGATCGGATCTTACCGGCGGGCGGTGGGGACAATCCTCCCGGCCCTGACCAAAGTGGCGTGGCAAATCAAGGGTCAGGAGATCAGGAGGGAAGTTCCCGGCATTACCCGCAAGAAATTTCTCTACAATCTGTCTCGCTCCAGCTACGAAAAGAACTGGGGCGGAACCTATCAACGGCCGGGTATCCGGTCGAGAATCCTGGCGGCCTTCTTTCGGATCGTGCCCAGGGTTGGCCCATTCACGGCACTGGCATTTGAGAAACTCACCCCGGAGACCGAAAAGATGTATATGATCGGCTTCAACGCGTCGATCGACCGGTATCGCGAGTTGCTGCTGGCGGTGGGTGGCGGCCGCCTGCGACTGCCCAATGACAATATTGACGTCGGAGAAGTCACAAAGGCAGGCAAATACACACTGACCGATGGCGCGTACGCGAAACTGCTGCACAAGTTGGAAGGTCACTACGTAGATCTGCCGCAAGACCTCCGCAGCGATATTCTGGCTTTCTACCAAGACCTTAGCCTGCCGATCGCGACCAAGGCTAACGAAGGCGACTGGGCAAGGCTACAGGAAGAACTCAGTCACCTGGCGGCCGTAAACCGGGACCTTGTGGCGGGCTCCCGCGTTTCCACCGTGTCTGGCGCGGTGGCACTCAAATGACCGGTAAGTAGAAGCTCCCCTGGCGGGAGCAGTAACAAGGAGATCAATAGATGTCATTCGGACTATACCTACTTGGGTACCTGATATTTGTCGGTGGGCTGACGTACGGCGCCACGCTGATGCACGTGCCCGCGCACTGGATAGTGGCCGGGGCCATCGCGTTGGCCGGTCTGGGAATTGTGACGGGTGTCAAGAACACACGGCAGAAGGACTCGGCGAATTAGTCAGGCAGGAAGCCGCCTGTTTCCGCGGCGTGGTGGGACTAGCGGATGAATTCCAGTTCCACGCGTTTGGAGATCAGGCCGGCCTGGTAGCCCAAGTCGAGCAGCTTCTGCGCCGCCACCGGCACAATCTCGCCGGCATCCACTGTGTAGTGATTGACGTACATGCCGACGAATTTCTCCGCCAGACGCGGCTCCATGTCGCGGGCGAACTGCATGGCATATTGCAGCGCTTCATCGTGATTATCCAGGGCGTATTGAATGCTCTCGCGCATCATGCGGCAGCACTCGCTCTTGACGTCGGGATGGAGCGAGCGGAGCAGCACATTGCCACCCAGGGGCAGCGGCAGATCGTAGGTGGTTTTGAACCACGTGCGTTCCTTGATGGCGTCGGTGATTTTGTCGAAGGGCGTGACGACGGCCTCGAAATCCGGCTGATAGAGTTTGCAGGCCAGGTACGCCGTGGTCATGGTGCCGGGGATGGCGATGCGCTTGCCCTTAAGTTCCTCGGGTTCCATGGGGCGGCTGGAGATGATCATGGGGCCATAGCCGTCGCCGATGGAAGACCCGCTGGCCATGAGCACGTACTTGTCGGCCACGTAGGGATAGGCGTGGTAGGAAATGGCGCTCAGGTCATAGAAACCTTCCAAGGCCTTGCGGTTCAAGGTTTCGATATCGGATAGCACGTGACGGAAGGTGACGCGGGGCGAGCGCACCTTCTTTGTCGCCAGGGCATAAAACATGAAGGCGTCGTCGGAATCCGGACTGTGTGCGCTGACAATCTCCTGGGGGGCAGCCGATTTCATAAGAGGAACCTTCAGTTTACACTACCGGGGGGTTGGAGCTTGCAGATGGAGGGGCGGGGAAGGCAAGAAAACCCGAAGAAAAAAGGGAAAGGGCGGCCATCCGATTGGGTCGTGAACTGGGAAGCAACTGTTGGCGATCATCCGATTTGCGCATACGACGCATTTGCCCAAAATATTCGGGCGTTGGGTGAATCCGACCGTTCGGTGCTTCTTGACTGCGTGCTCCCGTAGTGGGACGGCTAAGAAAGTCTGCGTCTGTCTCGGAATCGACTACTGCCTGATTCCATCTTCACTATGCTCCCGGATGCTTGGATTGTCAAGACTTCTTGGAGTACCATTCTGATAGCATTTGCGACTTAAGTACGCTAACCATGTTGCGCAATTTGTTCAGGAAGAAACCATTACCGTTGAATGGCATCCCCGTGGTGCGCCGTCTGAAATCGTATTCGGCGCAAAGCGGCTATGTGTACCAGTATTTCTACGAAGGCCAGCGGCCTTTCGAATCGGGCGCCGAATACGTGTTCAGCGTCTCGGCGGACCGCAAGAACTGGCATTCCACAAACGTTCGCGTAGACACCGCCGCCCTGCGCGCATGGGAAGAGTCTCACACCCGCGAACTTTCCTCCGCGGAGCAATACGCAGTGGTCAAGATGGCGCTCTTCCAAGCCTTCGATGAGCGTCCCGCCCCTGCTCAGATGAAGGAAGACGTGCTGATTCGCCAAGCCGACGTGGAAGCCATCAGCGAAGCTCTGGGACTATAGCCCCGCGTCGCGACAGAGCATGCGGCACGCCGCGGTATGCCGGAAGCGCCGCCGCCGTGGAACCGGGGGCGCCGGCAATCGCAATCCGGCATACGGAGGAATAGGCATCGGGGCCGGCAATACCGAGATAGTTATCGCCTGTAGCGGCCCCTGCCGGAACCGTCAGGTTGATTTGGTACAGCCCTGCCAGTTGCGGCGCGAGACCGGCGTACCCCACGGTGGCCTGCACGCCGCCGATGTAGGCCGTGATGGTGCTGGCCGCGTTCGCCAGCGGGCCGGTGGGCCCGGCCGCTCCGTCGGCGATTGTGGGGCTCACCGCACCCAACCCCGTGACAAACACCGATACCGTTTCGCCGATCCGCGCCGGATTCGCGGCGTTGACCAGCGTGCCATCCTGGTGGACCACGTCCCCATACCCAAGCCCGTTCTGCGATTGCGTGAGCACTCCGGGCGCCGTCTTGCCGATCCACGTAGTCACGGTGTTGGAGGGCACATTGTCATTGAACACCTGCACCTTCGCGATGCTGCCCGTCACGCCATAGGGCACGATGACCGATAGCTGCGCCGGGGTCACGTAATAGATGGGCGCCGCGAGGTTGTTGATGGTCACCTGCACCTTGCCCAGCGTGGTGGGAAACGGAATCGCGGATGCCACTTGAATCCCCGAGGCCAGGTTGGCGCCGTATAGCGTGAGCAACTCTCCCGGCACGATGCTGGCGGTGAAGGGCGCGGAACTGCCCGCGTTCACGATGCCCGCCGGATTCAGAAACACGCCGGTGGTGCTCAAACCGCTCCTTATATCGAACGCCTGCAACGCCACGCTGATTCCCAGGTACGGACCAATGCCGCTGCCGATACGGATTCCACTACCGACCACATAATTCATCGCCGCACTGCTGTACGCGCCATTCGCCGGGACAGTGAAGGTATCGCTGTAGGTATAGTCGGTGGGCGAGGCATTGAAAACGTCGAGCAGCCGCCGGTGGCCGACAATGGTTCCGGCGTTGGCGCTGAGCGAGCCGTAAAAGCTATCCAGGCTGGCGTACCCGGCGCTCAAGGTAGACTCGTCCTGGTCCAGGCCGGCCTCATAATACAGACCACTCAAATTGGGCGTGCCCGTCCCCGTGCGCACCCCGACAAACAGATCGAAGGATGTGGGCGACCCACCGAACACGAAATTGCCGTCGGGCGAAAAATACAGGTAATATTGCCCGGTGAAGAGCGCGGTGGTGGAGTTGGGGAACGTCACCACGGCGGCGCCGTTGCTAAAGATGTATTTGACATTGGACAGCGATTGCGTGGCCTTGTTCGATCCGTTTTGCCCCACGTATCCGGCAAACGCGACAGTGCCGGCGTTGCCCGCGCCATCGGGATTCATTTGCAGCATCCCCCCGATGGTGGACAGCGGAGTACCACTGGAGAGGTCGATGAACGCCAGGGAATACGAGCCTTTGAAGGTGGATAGACCTGGCGCCGGGGAGGCAAGCGGCGCGGCGATGAACACGTCGTTGTAGCCGTTCAGGTTTTCCGTGCTGCTGCCTACGAAAACACCCTGCGCGTTCACCAGGCCGTAGACCGAGTCGGCCGGGAACAGCGGATTGGAAAGGAAGCCCTGTCCGGAGGCAGCAACGGAATAGGTGCCGTTGACGGTGCCGCGCTGCAATTGGCCCGTCCGCCCTTCCAGCAGGGTGACGGACATGGAGTACTTGCCGGCTCCGTCGAAGATCGCGGTGCCGTAGAGCGCGAAGGCGTCGTAGAGAGCGCCTGTCCCGGCGCTGGAGAGCTGGTATTGCACGTGGCGGAAATAGTACGTTCCGTTGAGCATCCCGTTTCCACTGGTATCCCAAGTTGGTGTCTGGGCGATCAGGCCGGACGCTATAGAGGCGAGCAACAGCACGCGGGCAAGTTTCATGAACACTCCGATTGGGGACGGCATCTTGGGGTCTGCTAGGTTTTGACGTCAAGCGGCGGCGCGGGAGTTACGTGAAAACGTCATTCATCTAACAGCACGACACGGTTTGGCGGCGAAAGATGCGGAAGCGGCGGAATACCTGGGGCTTAAGATACAAAAGGCCGGAGGGCCGGCGCCGACGGCGTGTGCGATAGTGGTGCTGGGGCCAGTTATGTCCACACTCTCCAACCGCTTGCTTAGTCCGGCGGAATACCTCGAGATTGAGCGCAAGGCCGATCACAAGAGCGAATACCACAACGGCGAGATGTTCGCGATGTCCGGCTGTAGCCGCAGGCACGACCGGATTGTGGTGCCACTCACGGTATTGATTGGACAGCACCTGAGGGGAAAGCGTTGCGAGACGTTTTCGGCCAACATGCGGGTGCTGGCGACGCCAAGCGGGTTATATACCTACCCCGACCTCTCTGTGGCCTGCGAGGAGCCGCAATTCACCGACGCACAAGTCGATACGTTGACCAATCCGACGCTGCTTGTGGAGGTACTCTCGCCGAGCACGGAGGACTATGATCGTGGGAAAAAGGCGAAGCTTTACCGCGCCATTCCGTCGCTTCAGGAGTTGCT
>JAPKZC010000595.1:1562-1962 GCA_026394025.1 Candidatus Solibacter sp. | reverse complement strand
ACTGGGACTACTACAACAGCTTCGTGATCCAACCCATGCTGCTCGACGTGCTGCGCAATATCGGCACGCACGCCAAGACGTGGCAGGGGCTGCTGCCGGACTCGCTGGCGCGCGCGCGGCGTTATGCCGCGATCCAGGAGCGGCTGATCTCGCCCGAGGGCACGTTCCCGGTGATCGGGCGCTCCGTCTGCTATCGCACCGGGGCCTTCCAGTTGCTGGCGCAGATCGCGCTGCTCGGCGAACTGCCGGCCCCGCTGACCGGGCCGGGGGTGCGCGCCGCGCTAACGGCGGTCATGAAGCGTTTGCTCGATGCGCCGGGGACCTTTGACGATAGAGGCTGGCTGACGGTGGGGTTCGCGGGACATCAGCCACATCTGGGCGAGAGCTACATTTCGACCGG
>JAPKZC010000595.1:731-1533 GCA_026394025.1 Candidatus Solibacter sp. | reverse complement strand
AGCGTGTTTCTGCCCTTGGGGCTGCGGCCCGGCGACGGGTTCTGGAGCGGAACGGCGGAGGACTGGACGTCCCGCCGCATCTGGCGCGGCGACGATGCCCCAGCGGATCACGCGATCTCGGTGTAGATTGAACCGCCGGTGTGCCACCATAGGAGTAGTGGAGAAGTTCTTCGTTCAAAACTTCGGATGCCGGGCCGCACAAGCCGATGGCGCCGCTCTCGAAACGCTGCTTGCCGGCAAGGGACTTGCCTCCGCCGGCAAACGCGCCGGCGCGGATCTGGTGGTGCTCAACACCTGCACGGTGACTTCGTCGGCGGATGACGATGTGCGGCAGACCATCCGGCGGGTGCATCGGGAAAACCCGTTGGCGCGGATCCTGGTCACGGGCTGCTACGCGCAGCGCGCGCCGCAGGAATTGGCGTCGATGGCCGGTGTGGAGTGGGTGGTCGGCAATTCGCACAAGACCCAGATCGCGGAGATCGTGACGGCGGCCCCCTACCACGGCAACATTCACATCGGCGATATCTTCGAACAGCGCGATTTTCTGTCGGCGCCGGTGGAAGACGCGGCGGGCGACCGCACGCGCCCCAATCTCAAGATTCAGGATGGCTGCAACAATCGCTGCTCGTTCTGCATAATACCGTTCGTACGCGGACGCAGCCGCAGCGCGCCTGCCGAACAGGTGATCGATCAAGTGCAAGCGCTGGCCCGCCGCTACCGCGAGATCGTGCTGAGCGGGATCAATCTGGGGCGATGGGGCCGGGAGCCGGGCAGCAATATGCGGCTCGCCGACCTGCTGCGG
>JAPKZC010000595.1:0-692 GCA_026394025.1 Candidatus Solibacter sp. | reverse complement strand
GGCGTCTGCTGGCGGAGACCGATGTGGAGCGCCTGCGGCTCAGTTCCGTGGAGCCCATGGATTTCTCCGACGATCTGCTGCACTTGATGACGGAATCGCCGCGCATCGCGACGCATGTCCACGCGCCGCTGCAAAGCGGGTGCGACCGGACGCTGCGCCGTATGCATCGCAAGTATCGTCCGCGGCACTATGCGGACCGCGTGCGGAAGGCGCGCGCGCTGATGCCCGAAGCGGCAATCGGCGCGGACGTCATGGTGGGCTTCCCCGGGGAGACCGATGCCGAGTTCGAAGAGAGCCGGCATTTCATGATGGAGATGCCGTTCACCTACCTGCACGTCTTCACCTACTCGGAGCGCCCGGGCACGCCGGCCGCCGAGGAGGCGGTGAAGGTGCCCGTGGCGGTGCGCAAAGAGCGCAATCGCGTACTGCGCGAGTTGGCGGCCGCCAAGAATCTGGCTTTCCGCCAACGCATGGTGGGGCTCACGCTTTCCACGGTGACGCTGGCGGAAACCGGGATCGCGCTGACGGAGAACTATCTGAAAGTGGAGCTGGCCGCGGTCCGCGAACCGAACGCACTCATCGACGTGCGCATCGCCGGGGTCACGAACGGCGGCCTGCGGGAGAATTCACTGCCGATTTTGCAGTAGGTAAAACGAAGTTTCTCGCAAAGGCGCGAAGGCGCAAAGGGTCGC
>JAPKZC010000608.1 GCA_026394025.1 Candidatus Solibacter sp. | reverse complement strand
GGCAACATTGGGATTGAGGTCATCGCGCAAAGCTCTCAGTGCTTCTCTCAACCCGGACTCGGGGTGCCGTTCCAAGATGATGATGCACTCCCCGGGATGAACGGCAGCAAGTCCGATAAGCATATCCGGTGACAGCCGGTGGGTGCGACAGCCACGCTCGGTCCGTCCTGGCTGCGGCCATCCTGCCACAGCCAGCGGTCCTGCGACAACCGGGAAGGTTGGTAGCGGCCGACTGCAATGCCTGTGCTGTCGCTCGCAACTCGTAGGCGACAAGGCCTCGGCCGCTGGTTATGCTTCACACGCGTTGACCCCGCAGCCCCCGCCATGAACGCCAAGGACGCCAAGGACGCCAAGGACGCCAAGGACGCCATCATCGTGATTTTCAGCAAGGAGCAGGTCCGCCGGCTCAAGCTCGCCCACTTCCTCAAACAGCTCGGCCCGGCCGCCCTGCCCGCGGGACCTGAACTCGCCACCATGATGGGGAGGTTCCAGTTCCTAGTCGATGGCTGGAACGATGACCCGCAGGAGCTTTACGCCATCCCGGAGGTGCGGAAGTTCTACCAGCACTTCCACAAGGTCTGGCCCTATTGGTTCTACTTCTGCGACCTCGGCACCGAAACTCTGACCATGATGACTCTGTGCCTCATGCCGAACCTCGCCAGCTTCAAGCGCCTCGGGGAACCGCTGGCCAAGGTGGAATACGATCCCGCCGACCTGCTGCCCCTCATCAGTCGCAGCTTGGGGCCGCTCAACGCGATGATGGAGCGAGCCGGAATGACGGAGCTGGACATCTACAACCGCTCCCGGGACATCTTCCATCATTTCCACCTGCCCTACAACGCGCCGCCGCCGGAGGGATGACGGATGGGGCAGATCCCAGCTTGCTCTGATCGTTGAATGGGGCCTGCGGCCGGTCTTCGCCTTCCGGCATCCAGGCCTCCGAGTCCCCTTAGGGGACTGGCTCGCCAGTTCATTGACGAACCCGCCTCGCCGCAGCACCTCCAGCATCCCCTTTGTCCAGGCTGGGAACAGATCCCCAAGCTCGCGTTCCAACACTTGGCCAGCACCCGGGCTTCCGCACCGTTGCCCCGGTGCAACCGGATTGGAACGTCACCAATTGGTAACGAATTTGAAAATCCGCTGGCCTGCATCAGCCGGGGTGTACGGGACTTCGGCGCCCCCCAACTCAGAGATTACGGTTCTCCGCCGGCACATTCCGCTCGTGTTGTTCCGGATGCTTGTGCGGAACGCTTGTGCGGAATGCCAGGTCAAATCGGCCACATGTGGCGGTTTTGAAGCACCATGCCCGTCTGCTCAGGTCTTTCCAACCGCTCAACGGTGCTCCACACTTCGTTGTTGCTCCTTCGCGGGTCTGAAGAACAGCTTCGGCGCTGCCGTTGACCGAGGACGGCCCCACCGACCCCTGTAGCCCCTACGCTGCCCGTGAAACAACACACCCAACCGTGTTATATGATTCTGAGATATAGCAGCTTCCTACGCCCTAACGGCACGGGAAGCTGACACCATCCATCCGAAAGCCCGCCCTTCCCCCCGGCTTCTAATAATCAACCCCTGACTCCGCATCCGCCCATTCCGGCGGCACGCAGGAACCCCTTGGCATCCGCCACGGCAGGCTCCTGTGTGGGGGCCGTCGTGCCGGTGCCTTTCACCACAAACCGAAAGGAAACCACAACGATGAGCCCCATGATGGGATCCATGTTAGTTAATGATATGCTTAATGAAATGTTAGAGAATCAAATTCTATCGCGCCTTCGATCCGCCGCGCGGTCAATCCCGAAGATAGGCTGCGAGGATGACGAGGAGATCGCCGCCGATTGTACCTTGATGGCAGCGAAAATGATGGACAGCGCCGAGAAGTCTGGTCGGACGTTCACCGCAGGAAACATTGCATACTATGCTACTAAAGCTGCTAGACATGGGCGCCGATCCTATTACAGCGGTCGCAGTGACGTGTATTCGCCCGGTTGTCAGATTGACGGCAATGCGATACACGAACATCTCGATGATGAAGTTGAGTTCGAGTCCGGAGATTACGGAACCCTTCACGACATCATCTCGCCGTT
>JAPKZC010000293.1 GCA_026394025.1 Candidatus Solibacter sp. | reverse complement strand
TTCGAAGGCCGCTACGACGATGCCATTGAGGCCGCCAGGGAGCTGCTCCAGTTCAAGGAGAATCCGGCGCAGATGGCGGCGGCGGACGGCGTGGGCAGCGCGCGGGCGCAGGGCTGGTTTGCCATGTTGCGCGCGCTGGTGCAGTTCGAGAAATGGGACGCCATTCTGGCGGGCGAAATGTTGCCCGTGCTGGCGCGTCCGCGCCAGGAGGCCTGGCGCCACTGGGCGCGCGCGCTGGCGTTCGCCAACACGGACAATGCCGCCCGCGCCCGCGAGGAGTTGACGCTTTTCGACGGGGCACTGTCGGACTACCGCGCGCGCACCCGGCGCGCCAACCCCACGGAACTTGCGGTGGCGCGTGAAGAGCTGCAGGCCCACCTGGAACTGGCCGATGGCCACACCGGCCGGGCGCTCAAGCAGTTCGAGCAAGCGAGCAAAGCGGAGCGGCGTCTGGTGTACACCGAGCCGCCCTATTACCCGCGGCCGGTAGCGGAGCCATGGGGACGCGCGGCGCTGAAGGCCAACAACGCGCGCTTGAGCCAGCGGGCCTTCCGTATTGCGCTGGAGCAGTTCCCGGACGATGCCCACGCCAAAGTGGGGCAGGCGCTTTCGCCTGCCAACAGCGCTGCCATCGCCGCGGCACGATGACAGAGGGCCGCCGGGCGGGAAATTGTGGGGCGGACCCCCAGATCCGTCTTCAACCCGCCACTGTTTCCACGCACGCCGGGCCGCAAATCCGCTCCACCGCGGCCTTGAATTCGCGATCGGGCCGGACCTTCGACGGCACGTCCAGCAGCACCGAGAAATCGCGCGGCGCTTCCAGCCGTAGCCGCACCGACGTTGGTCCGGGCTTGCGCCTGAAAAGCTCTTCCAATGCCGCGGCGCGGTCCACACCGCCGTCGCGCCCAATCCACACGCGGATGGCGATCACGCCGGGAAGATCGATGCGCGCGTTGTCGAGCGCCACGATATCCTGGACCGAGAGTTTGGGTGTCGTGTTCTCTTCGGGGAGCACCAACCCACGGACCATCACCACCGTGTCTTCCATTACCTGGCTCGCCAGGCGTTCGTAGTTGGTAGCGAAAAGCAGCGCTTCGATGCTGCCGGTGCGGTCTTCCAGCGCCATCACGCACCACGGTTTGCCGTCGCGATTGCGTTTGCGCGTGATCCCGGTGATCACTCCACAGATGGCGACTTCGGTGTTCTTGGCGAGGCCATCGAGGTTGGAACTGTTGTGGCTCGCGAGCTCCGCCACCTTCTCCACATAGCCGTCCAACGGATGCCCGGTGACCCAGAATCCGAGTAATTCCTTTTCGCCGGCGAGGTTTTCTTTGTCCGTCCAATCGGGGACCTTGGGGAGCGGCACGGAGTGCGCATCGCCTGCGTCGAGGACTTCGCCGAAGAGGCCCACCTGGCCGCTCTCGCGATCGCGTTGCGCGCGCTGCCCGGCCTCCATGGCGCCTTCCACCGCGGCCCACTTCTGGCTGCGCGTGCCCTCCTGGGAATCCATCGCGCCGGCCTTGATCAGGCTTTCAATCATCCGGCGGTTGACGCTGCCGAGATCCACCTTTTCGCAGAACTGGTGCAGCGACGTGAATCGTCCCACATCCGCCCGCGCCTTGCCGATGGCTTCCACCGCGGATTGGCCCAGGTTCTTGACGGCGCCCATGCCGAAGCGGATGGCCTCGCCATCGGGCGTGAAGCTCCATTCGCTGTGGTTGACGTCCGGGGGGAGTATCTTGATCCCCATTTCCCGACATTCGTTGATGTATTTGACAATCTTGGCCGTGTTGCCGGTTTCCGACGTGAGCAGCGCCGCCATGAAGTCCACCGGGTAGTGGCCTTTGAGGTAGGCCGTTACGAAGGCCAGATAGGCGTACGCGGCCGAGTGTGATTTATTGAAACCGTAACCGGCGAATTGCTCCATCAGGTCGAAGATCTTCTCGACCTTCTTCTGCGGGAAATTGCGCTCCAGCGCGCCCTTGATGAAGCGCTCGCGCTGCTTGGCCATCTCCTCGACCTTCTTCTTACCCATGGCGCGGCGCAAGAGATCCGCATCGCCCAGCGAATAGCCAGCGATGCGGTTGGAGATCTGCATCACCTGTTCCTGGTAGACGATGACGCCGTAGGTTTCTTCCAGCAACTCTTTCAGCTCAGGCAGATCGTAGACCACCGCCTTGCGGCCCCACTTGCGCTCGATGAAGTCATCCACCATGCCGCCCTGGATCGGCCCCGGGCGATACAGCGCGTTGAGCGCCGTGAGGTCTTCCAGGCGGCTGGGCTGATAGCGGCGCAGGATGTCGCGCATGCCGCTGGATTCAAACTGGAAGACGCCGCTGGTGAAGCCCTTGCAGAAGACTTCGTAAGTGCCCTTGTCATCGAGCGGAAGATCCTCGGGGACGATGGTCACGCCGTGACGCTTCTGGATCAGGCGGAGCGCGTCCTGAATCAGGGTGAGCGTCGTCAACCCCAGGAAATCCATTTTGAGCAGTTGGAGTTTTTCCAAGCCGCCCATGTCGAACTGCGTGACAATTTCGTCGCGGTTCGTCTTGTACAACGGAACCAGGTCGCGCAGCGGGAGCGGCGAGATGACCACCCCGGCGGCGTGCACGGAGCAGTTGCGCGCCAAGCCTTCCAGGCGGAGAGCCACCTTCATCACATCGTCGATGCGGGGGTCTTTCTTCGCCGCCTCATTGAAGGCGGGCTCCTGGTCGAAGGCTTCCTGCAGCGAAATATTGAGCGTCGCCGGCACCAGTTTGGTCAGGCGCTCCACGTCCGCGAACGGGACTTCGAGCACCCGGCCCACATCCTTTATGGCCGCGCGCGCGCCCAGCGTATTGAAGGTGATGATCTGCGCCACCTGCTCGCGGCCGTACTTCTGGGTGACGTATTGGATCACCTCGCCGCGGCGGTTCATGCAGAAATCCACGTCGACGTCGGGGAAACTGACGCGCTCCGGGTTGAGGAAGCGCTCGAACAGCAGGCCGTATTGCAGCGGGTCGATGTCGGTGATTTCCATGGCGTAGCTCACCAGGCTGCCGGCCGCGGAGCCCCGGCCCGGACCCACCGGAATGCCCATGTCCTTGGCGTAGCGGATGAAGTCCCAGACCACGAGGAAGTAGCCCGAGAACTTCATGTTCTGGATCATCTTGATTTCGCGATCGAGGCGTTCAGCGTACTCGGCAAGGTCATGCTTGAGGGCGCCCTTGACCTGCATGGCTTCCAGGCGCGAGCGGCGTTTCTCAAAGCCCATGCGCGCCACGTATTCGAAGTAGGTGTCGGTGGTGTGCTCGGCCGGGATATCGAAGCGTGGGAACGGGTCCACCACTTTTTCCAGCTTGACGTGGCAGCGCTGCGCGATATCCCAGGTGCGGTCTACGGCGTCCTCCAGTTCGCCGAAGAGTTCCATCATTTCGTCGTGCGTTTTGAGGTAAAAATCCGGCGTGCTCCATCGCATCCGGTTGGGGTCGTTGAAGTTCTTGCCGGTCTGGATGCACATCAGGATTTCGTGCGCCCTGGCGTCCTCCTTGCGCAGGTAATGCGAATCGTTGGTGGCCACCAGCGGAAAACCAGTTTCGCTGGAAAGGCGGACCAGCGCGGGGGTCAGGCGCTTGTCCTGCTCCAGGTGATGATCCTGCACTTCGAGGAAGAAATTCTTCTGGCCGAAGATATCGCCATACTGGTGCGCCAAGCGCCGCGCATCGTCATGCTTGTCGGATAGCAGGGTTTCGGGAATGTGGCCGCGCAGGCACGCGGACATGCCGATGAGTCCCTTGGAATGTGCCGCCAGCAGGTCGGTATCGATGCGGGGCTTGTAGTAGAAGCCTTCCAGGTACGCGGTGGACACCAACTTGATGAGGTTGCGATAGCCTTCCTGGTTTTCGCACAGCAGCACCAGGCGGTTGTAACGATCCGTATCACTGCGGGTCTTGTAGCCCTTCTGCGAAACGTACACCTCGCAGCCGATTACCGGGTGGATGCCAGACGCCTTGGCCGCGCTGTAGAACTTCACCGCGCCGAACAGATTGCCGTGATCGGTCATCGCCACCGCGGGCATCTTCTGCTCGACCATGATCTTCATCAACTGGTCGATATCGCAGGCGCCGTCAAGCAGTGAGTAGTCGGTGTGGCAGTGTAGATGGACGAAGGACATGGGTCGGGCAATTCCTCACAAGTCCTCGGGGGAGATCTGGAGTACTTCTTATTTTACCGTTTTACGGTCGGCCGAGTGAGAAGTCTGGTAGGGACGGGCAGATTCGAACTGCCGACCTGTCGCTTAGGAGGCGGCCGCTCTATCCATCTGAGCTACGTCCCCACTCATCTAGATTGTACCTAACGGGCTGGGCTTCTCCCCAGACCCCTGCTCCCGATATCCCGGCGGTAGTGCATCCCTTCGAAGTCGATGTGGCCGACGCCTTCGTAGGCGGCGGCGATTGCGCCCGGCAGGTCCGCCCCTGAAGCCGTCACCCCCAGAACGCGCCCTCCCGAAGTTTCCAGCCGGCTATGCAGCACGCGGGTCCCAGCGTGGAATACCGTGGCGCCCTTGGCTTCCGCCATTTGCAGCCCGCGGATCTCCTTGCCGGTTTCGTATCCACCCGGGTATCCGGCGGAGGCGAGCACCACGCAGACGCTCGGTCCCGCCCGCCAGGTCAGCTTTTGCCCGGCGAGTTTGCCCTCGCTTGCGGCCAGCAGCGCGGGGACGAAGTCCGATTGCATGCGGTGCATCAGCGGCTGCGTCTCCGGGTCGCCCAGCCGGACGTTGAACTCCAGCACCTTGGGGCCGTCGGCCGTGATCATGAGGCCGGCGTAGAGGAAGCCGGTGAAGTTCATGGCTTCCACGGTCGGCAGGATGACCCTCTCCATCACCATGCGGGTATGCGCCTCGCTCAGGATGCCCGCGTCGCAGTAGGCTCCCATGCCGCCGGTATTGGGACCGTGGTCGCCGTCGAAAACCGCTTTGTGGTCCTGGCTCGCGGCCAACGGCAATGCGTCATGTCCGTCGCAGAGCGCGATGAAGCTGACCTCGTCGCCCGTCAGAAACTCCTCAATCACCAGTCTGCCCTTGAGGGTGGCGAGGGCGGCTTCCGCCTCCGAGGCGTTGTGCGCGATCACGACGCCTTTGCCTGCTGCCAGCCCATCGGCCTTCAGGACCACCGGAAAGCCGAAGCGTCCTAGTGCCATGCGCGCGTGCGAGGCGTCCTCGACCGTGGTATATGCGGCGGTGGGTATTCCTCTTTGTTGCAAAAAGTCCTTTGCGAAAATCTTACTGCCTTCCAGGCGAGCCGCCTCCGCGTTCGGGCCGACGATGCGCAAACCGCGCGCGCGGAAGGCGTCCACCACGCCAGCCACCAGCGGGACTTCCGGTCCGACGACGGTCAGTTCCGCGCTGGTCCGCACGGCAGCAGCCAGAGGTTCCCCAGGGACGCAGGTGGCCACCCGCGCCATGCCCGGATTCCCGGGGCACGCAAACACCTGGACTCCTGGCGATTGCGCCAACTTCCAGCACAGCGCATGCTCTCTTCCGCCGCTACCAACAACCAGTATCTTCATACACCTTACAATGGTAGCAATGCCCGACCGGTACGACGTCGTTGTCATCGGCGCCGGCCACGCCGGCTGTGAAGCCGCGCGCGCCTGCGCCCGCATTGGCCTGCGGACTGCCATGGTCGCTATGAACCTGGACCTGATCGCGCAGATGAGTTGCAACCCGGCCATCGGCGGCAT
>JAPKZC010000088.1 GCA_026394025.1 Candidatus Solibacter sp. | reverse complement strand
CTATTATCACCTGAATGAGGTTTCCTTAGCAATCAACGCCGCGAATAGCGGCTCGGGCGTAGTATCCCTGGTTAACATCTGTAGCCCTAGGATTCAGCCGTTTTGCGCGCGTGCTCGAACAGGAAGTTCAGCGTCTTGTCGGTCTGGATGTGGCTGGCGATGCGGCCCAGCGTGCCATCCTTCTCGAATTCCATGTGGACCGCGGCCACCGGTTTGCGCTGCTGGCGGGCCGCCTTTTCGACTTCGCCGTCGACCTCGTCACGGGTGGCGTGAATGCTCTCCCGCTCGCTGACCTTGCCAAGCAGGATGGACGCCTTGACCTCGCGGACGGCCTTGTCGCGCTGCGATTCCTTCACCTTTTCCCAATCCAACTGCAGTTTTCGCGGATCGATGCCCTGCTCGGCCATGGCCCGCAAGCGCTGCTCCACACGGTTCTTGATCTGGCGCTCCACGAAGGCTTCGGGCACCGGGAATTCATGCGCGTCCACCAGCTTGTCCACAATCTGGTCCTTGGCTTTTTGCTGCGCCTCGTTCTGGCGCTGCGAGAAAATAGCTTTGCGGACAGCTTCCTTGAGCTCGTCAACGGTGCGGTAGTCGCCGAGTTCCTGGGCGAACTCATCGTCGAGTTCAGACAGTTCCTTGCGGCGCAGGCCCTTGAGAACGGCATGGAACTTGACGGTCTTGCCGGCCAGCTTCTCGGACCCGTAATCTTGCGGGTAAACAACTTCGAAATCCTTCTCGTCTCCGGGAGTAAGGCCGCGGAGATTTTCGGTGAAGGCTTCGAAGGTATCTTTGGCGCCGATTTCGAGCACCATCTCATCGGTCTTCACAGGATCACCTACCACGCCTTCGAGGCTTTCCAGCGAGACGACGGCGAAATCGCCATCCACCACCGGGCGCGGATCGATATTGATGTACTGCGCCTTCTGCTCGCGGATCTCATCGATGCGCCTGGCAATGTCCTCATCGGTGACTTCGGGATCCTGGTAGGGGACTTCGACGTTGTGGTACTCGCCGAGCACCACCTCCGGGAAGACTTCGAAGGTGGCCTTGAACTTGAGCGGCGCGAAATCGTGGAAATGGACGTCGCTGATATCGGGCGTGCCCACCACGTTGAGGTTCTCCGCTTCAAGCTGTTTTTGAAGATGGACGGGGATGAGATTCTCCAGCACCTTCTGCCGGATGTCGCCGGCAAACTGCTTGCGGATCAGGCTGGCGGGCGCTTTGCCAGGGCGGAAGCCCTGGAGTTTGGCGCGCTTCTGAATGTCGTCGACGACGCGGCTGGTCTCGCTCTCTACCTGATCAACGGGGATGGAAATTTCCAGCGAGTGCTTGCAACCTTCTACTAATGCCAAGTGGGTTTAACCTCGGGGACAGAGTGATGGCTAAATAAAATTATACCACGCGGGTTTAGGGCGGTTGTCCGTAGGCCGCGGGGCTGAAAAAAGACGACGCTTTTAGTCAGGTTCACGGGTTCACCAGGAGAATGCGAAACGAACCCATTTGGGGCTGAAAGCTCTTTGCTTCCAACGCGGTGCGCGGGAAACTGCGAACCCAGCCGAACCCAAACAACCCCAAGGCCCCGGCCAGTGAAGTTCCGGCGGCAGCCCGCGCGCCCGCGGGCTGACCGCCCGTGGACCAGCGCCGCGAGAAGTGATTTTTGGCAGACATGCTCACCTGGAATCATTATATCTGGCGTGGCAAGGGCCGTTGCAGTTAAGAGCTTTGTTTACAACGAAAAACCATGTAAAATGAGTTCTCTTCGACGAGGGCTTTTTGCCTGGAAATCCCTGCCGCCAATTTCCGGTCAGCTCCGGTTACGCCGCTTGGGCCCTGGGACGCACGGCGCGTTCGATTTCCTTCTGCTTTGCCTGCCGGGCTATCCGGAGTTCGTAGTGTACTTGCAGCTTCATCCAAAACTCGGGGGATGTGCCGAGGTAGCGCGCCAAGCGGAGGGCCGTATCGGCCGTGATGCCACGCCGGCCGCGCACAATCTCGTTGAGCCGGGTGGTATCGATGGCAAGCGACTTGGCGAGTTGGTTGACGCTCATGTCCAGGGGCACCAACACCTCCTCCCGGATGATCTCTCCGGGATGGATGGGAGTAAGAAGTTTCGGCATGGGGTCTCCTAGTGGTAGTCTACAATCTCGACTTCGGCGGCGTCCCCTTCAGACCATACGAAGCACAGGCGGTATTGACCGTTGATTCGGATGCTGTATTGGCCCTTCCGGCCGCCCGTCAGCGGTTCCAGTCGAGGGAGAGCGGCCAGATCTTCCAGCGTTGCGGCTTCGTCCAGCATGGTCAGCTTGCGTTGCGCCGTTCGTTCGATGCTCTGGTACTTCCTGGAGAACTGCTCTTGAAAGAGCTTTTCGGCTTCGCGGTCGCGAAAAGAACGAATCACTCCTATAGAGTATAGCGATAAGCGCTAAACGTCAAGGAAATCTCAGAGTGAATTCAGGGCGGCCCCGACGGGCTTTTCGAAGCGCGAGCCGGGACGGACGAGTAGGCTTCTCGCAAGTTCCGCCGCCAAACCGGACGGCTAGTGTACAGTTTCCGATATCGCGTGTTTCAATGTTTGGCGAACACTTGTGTTGCTAAGATGAGTGCGATCAGCCGATTACGTTATCGTTGTGCGATCCGCTGTTCGGCTTCCATAATGTTCCGTAAAATATCGTTGATGCGGGTCAGGTGACCCTCACCCTTTGATCTCAACCACGCGAGTACGCTTGGATCGAGCCTCACACTGACCGGCACTTTCGGCCGAATGTCGCGCAGGCGAACCATTTGCGCCAACTGCTCATCTGTCAACCGGGGAATGTCGTCATAGTTGATGTCGGAATCGTCTCCGGCAGCCTGCTTCGCAGCGTGACGCTTCACCAAACGTCGCTCCGTTTCAGTCCATTTCCTGTTCTTGATATCTTCGGAAGTCATCTTTGTTAGCCCTGCGCGCCGAGATAATGCGGGTGATTTCTTCATCATCGATTTCCTCCCTGTAAACATGAACGACGAACAGTACTACTGAGGCGCCCGGGCTCAATCGAGCCGCCCCAATCGCATACCATCGTTGCTCTCCGGTTTCATCCACACGGTCTGGACGCACAAGGCAGGATTCGTCTTCAAAGACCAAAGCCGCCATTTCGAATGAGATCCGATGTTTCTTCTGGTTGAGCCGGTTCTTCTCTTCATCCCACTCGTAGCGCATCTGTATATACAATCGTAGCACGGCAGACTACTGGTTGGGAGGTTCTCGGAGCGAAGATGAAGTCCGCTAACGGCGTTTACCTGGACTTGAGAGTGAATTTCGCACTCTCTTCTGGGGAGGATGCTCGCTACTTGGCCAGTCTCTTCTGCATGCGCTCGACGGGATCGTTATCAAAGCGTCCCGGACGGTCCACCAGAATCGTGATGAAACGCAACTCCGTCTTCAGTGAGAAATTCACGTCCGGCGAGTGTAACCTGCGGTTGCCGTCGATTGTGGCACGAAGACGATATTCAAATCCCGTCAGGGCCGTGAAGGAGAAATGTCCGGCTGCATCCGTTCTTGGTCTGTTCTCGTCATTACCAGCGATGCTGTTGTCGGGAAGCGCCTCGATAAAGACTTGCGCTTCGGGCACGGGACTGCCGTCCGCAGTCAAAACGATTCCGTTCACAATCGTGCTCTCCGGCTCTGGCGGCAACCTGAAGTCGAATCGCTGCTCGGTATGGCTGTCAACGACTTCGATAAGGAGCGCATCCGATTCGGTGCGGGCACTTGGCCAGTAGAGCGTCGGATAGGGCGCCTGTGGGGAGGGGAAACGGTACAAGTTCATGACAATCTTGTATCGCCCGGGCGCAACCTCGTCGAAGGAGTACTCACCCTGATCGTTGGTCCTGCCGCCGCGACTAAAAAGCACATTGGATCGTTCTTTGCCGTCACGATTCTCCATTCGGATCAATTTCAAGTCCATTCCAGATGGCCCCGGCGCTCCGTTCGACCGGATGACACGCCCCTCAACGGCACCTCGCCAAGTCTTGCGCATCACCATGTCAACGACGGCGCAACCGCGCGCTTCCACGGCAGTCGAAGGCACCGCGCCGTCGAAAGCGAACGAGAGCATGCGAGTGCCGGGGTGATCCGCAGTCACAGTGTACGTCGCGGGCTCAACGTTGGCGAATTGGAACCGCCCTTCCACGTCAGTCACGGTCGTATGCGTGCGCGTCGGGCCGGTGAGTTCCACCATTGCGCCCGAAACCGGGCGGTCATCGCCGTAATAGTCATCGGTGCGTATGACGACCTTACCCAGCACCGTTCCGACGGGGACAGCCTCACTGAGACCGCCGAGGTACGCAAGGTCATCCTTTGCATACTTCACGTGTCTACTGCGCGTGCAACCTCGCGACGGCACGTCGCCGTTTCCGAGGCGGCGAGTGTACATCAGGTATTGCTCTCCGACTTCGAGATTCGGTCCATCGCACATGCCGTCATCAAAGAGAACCAGACTCTTTTCAGAGACTCCCTTAAAGGCATGGTCGATTCGCATGCGGGCGCGAGTGACCCGTCGATCCGTGGTGGCCAGAGCTTCCGTAACCGTTCCAAGGAACACCATCGGTGATTGCCCGTATGCCTGGCAGGCCGGTGGCGGAGGTGCACAACTACAGGCGATGGCCTTCGGTGAGACGAGGTGGAACTGAAGGGTGGCGGCAACAACAGCCGATAGCGTCGTCTTCCACCGCGCGGTGGCAACGGCATGGGCACGTTCTCTCACACCTCCATTAGACAACAGCAACCGGAGAGAAGTTCCGGCAATGGCACGAGGGAGAGTACACCCAATGAAAACGCTCGCCTAAAGCTGGACAGTGGTGCCGCTGGCTGGTCACTGTACGACATCGGCGTTTTGCTGGCGTTATCGGAAAGGACGTGTCTTTGCGCTGGGACGTGTCGATTGGCAAAAAGACGCCGGCTAAGGCGCGGAAGCCCATATTGTTTCCGGTACACAGTTCGTTGCTTTCGCCTTCTGGTCTCCCCTGTAACGGCGATGGCCCTTCACGCCTACGGTGAGTTTGGTCCCCATGATGTCGTTGAGAAGCCTGTGGGCCTCTTCAGGTGCGCCCAGAGTTGCTGCCTTCCTCCCCGCCACGGTATCCAAGACTACGACCATGCTTGAATACCAGGCGGCCGGGACACAAGCGGTTCCGTCCGACAAGCGCAGTTCAGGATCCTGCGATTGCGACACGTTTGCCCAGCGGACAGCCGTGAGCCTGCCTGAACAAGCTGTTGCGTCGTTCGAGAGATCGTCTTCTACCGGGTGTCTGCCGGGAGCCGGAGTAGTCGGCACCCGATTGGCGCGGTTCGTAAAGCGGGTATAGATCGGGAAGGTTCTGGAGGCGTATTCTCCACTGATGAGGTGCCAGTGGGCATCTCTGGCTTCATACGCCGAAGTGATCCAGTAGCCGTCGTCGTAGGCTTGGCGGATGAGTTCTGCTCTTCATCGCCGTCCAAGTCAATCATGTCCAGTAGCCCACGGCCGTCGATCTCAAAGTACCCATCCATCTCGCACGGAACTGGGCGTCCCGTTTCGTCGAACATCAGACTCAGGACGTGCATCGGAGGCGCGAGGCCGTTTCCGCCGGTGTGGGCCGCGTAGATCAGGTCGATGGTGCCGTTCTTGTCGAGGTCCGCCGAGTAGAGCGCTCCGCCCATCATGGCGCTCGCTGATACTGTCCACGTCTTCTGCGCTCGATCTATGCCGGAGAACTGTATCAGGTTATCGCTTTCCACGAAGCGCACAGTCGTGGTGCCCACCCGTGCGGCACCGCCCTCCCAGGGGGTGAAAATGGCGCGGAGCACCCGCACGGGGAAACGCTTCGAGATCTCGCTCTGCGTCAAGGGCAGGTAGCCGCGCATGTATGCGGTGCCAGTCGTTGGGAGCAGCAGGGTAACAACCGCGCTCAGAATGGATAACCGTTGCACGAACTCAGAGTAGCCCATTGTGGATGATATGTGGCGTTTGCGGAGAATGGCGGTCCGGAAGGCCTGGTCATTTCACTGTGGTGCCTAACGTGCGTTGCTGGCATTTGCTGGGCACCGCCGGATAGATCTCCCTTGGCGCTTTGTATTTACGAACTGGCGTAAACACGAGGCTGGGGCCACTTCCTTGAAAGTGGCGTACGTACATTGGCCAACTAATCAGCGACGCCATGCCGGTCGTTCATGCAGAACGGGGAGTCCCGACGTGCGGGCATCGACTGGTACCCGGACGTCCCGGCCGCAGTGCCCTAGCCCTAGCAGATCAGCTTGGCGAAGCGGGAGCCGGGGCGGACGATGGTCTGATTGCGTTCGGGGCCTGTCGAGATGCAGCCCACTTCGATGCCGGTACAGGCCTCCAGGAACGCGATGTAGTCCTTGGCCTTGGCTGGCAGTTCGTCGTAGTTCGCGATGCCGAAGGTGGAGGTACTCCATCCGGGCACGGACTCGTAGACGGGTTCGATATTCGCGATCTCGGCTACTGTCGCCGGCATGCCGGCGACATCCTTGCCCGCGATGCGATAGGCGACGCAGACCGGAATCCGGTCGAACTCATCCAGCACGTCGAGCTTGGTCACCACGATGCTGTCGAAACCGTTGATGGTGGCGGTGTAGCGCAATAGCGGTACGTCGAACCAGCCGCAACGGCGGGGGCGGCCGGTGACGGCGCCGAATTCCTTGCCGCGGGCACGGATCCGTTCGCCCGCGTCATCGAAAGCCTCGGTGGGGAAGGGCCCGCCGCCGACGCGCGTGATGTAGGCTTTGGAGATTCCGATAATACCGTGAATGCGCGTGGGCGCGACACCGGTGCCGGTGCACGCCCCACCGGCGCTGGCGTTGGAGGAGGTCACGAAGGGATAGGTGCCGTGATCGATATCGAGCATGGTGCCCTGCGCGCCCTCGAACATGACGGACTTACCGTCGCGGATGGCGTTATTGAGCAGCACGGAGGTATCGCAGACCATGGGGCGGATGCGCTCGGCGAAGGCCTCGTACTCGGCGCGGATGGCTTTCAGGTCGAGTTCGCTATCGATGCCGAGGGCTCTCGCGATGACGACCTTTTCCTCCATCACGGAACTGTACTGGGCGCGGAAAAACTCGGTGTCGAGGAGGTCGGCGATGCGGATGCCGCGGCGCGCGGTCTTGTCCTCATAACACGGGCCGATGCCGCGCGAGGTGGTGCCGATGGAGATGCGGCCTTCGCGCCCTTCGGACATCTTCTCCATCATGCGATGGGCTGGAAAGAGCACGTGGGCGCGGTTGCTGATGAAGAGATTGGCGGCTACCGCTACGCCCGCCGATTCGAGAGACTCGATCTCGCTCAACAGCGCGGCCGGGTCGATGACCAGTCCATTGCCGATGACGGCCTGCTTGCCGGGGCGCAGAATGCCGCTCGGGATCAGTTTGAGGACGAACTTCTTGTCGCCGATGAAAACCGTATGGCCCGCATTGTGCCCGCCCTGATAGCGCGCCACAATATCGAACCGTTCCGCGAAGAGATCGACGATCTTGCCTTTACCCTCGTCGCCCCACTGTGAGCCGAGGATGATTACGTTTCCCATTTTGACCAAACCTATCCAGTCTACCGCACTCAGGAGTGCCGCAACCGGAAAGGGAAAAGCGGACCCCCTCCTCCCTGAAAACGGGCCGTCCATGATACGCTTTCATTTAATGCAGATTTCCGAGGTATACCTGGGCCTGGGGCAGGACGCGTTCGCGCAACTCATCCGCGGCATCTCTATCGGCAAGCTGAAAACCTACCAGATCTACGAGGGCTTCAAGGTGCGCGCGCACCTGAGCAAGGTCAACACCGAAGGCCTGCGCAAGGCCGTGCCGAAACTCTGGGAGCGCATTTCCGCCGGAGACGAGGATTTTGCCAAGGACTTGGCGCAGGCCATCCTGGTTTCCCATCTGGACATGATCGCGGCGGTGCTGGATTTCGTGGGCGTACCGCATGAGAATGGTTTTTTTGCCAAGGACATGGACGCCAAGCCGTATTTCACGGATGGCTGGGAATCGCGTGTGCACGAAAAGTTTCGCGGCGTATACATAGAGGCAATCTTGCTATTTTATGTGAACCACCTGCGGTGGGAACTACTGGGGGCCACGGGTGTGTACCTTCCGGCCTCCCCGAGCACCGTATGAGTTCGGTTCGCCGCGTGCAGAGAGAGTGTTAGAACAATGACAGTATCTGTAAGGGACCCGTCGCAGAAATTCCGTGAGGATACCGTCATGCCGATGGAAGTGCTTTCGTTGTATACAGATCCGATTTGGCCTGAACCGACCGGCAGGATTTTTGAGTCCGGACAGGGGTGTTGGGTTTTTATGCACCCGCCAGTGTTTTTGGGCCATAACACCCACTGCGTACGGTGGAATTTCCGGAACTGCCAAGTCGCCAACTCCGAGAGGTGCCTGCCATGAATCATTGCGATTTCCATTATTCCCACCTACTACCCAAGAAGCCTGGGATTCTCCCGTTAGAGGAGACCATGACGAAGAAGTGCCGCCGCTGCACGGCTGAATTCGTGACGCGCTCCCGCATCCGGAAACGCTGTGACGCATGCCAGACGGTGGTATCCGCGGAGAAACAGAAGAAGGCCAACGAGCGGCTGAAGGCTCGGCGCGCCGCCCGCCGCATGTGTCTGTTGAAGGCGAGCTAGCAGGGTCTCGCAACGGCGACCGGCCGCGCCGCCCGTCCGGCGGCGGTCAGACGGTGACTGTGGAACTGCTGTGGAGTGCGGGTGTCTCTGCAATGGGTGTCGTGCTGTGAGAAGCATGGCAATCGGCCTGCCTCCTGCTGAATGCTACTCAGCGCGTAAAGCCTCCGCCGGATCAACCGTGGTGGCTTGTCGGGCCGGCAGGTAACTGGCAAGCATCGCCGCCAGAATCAGCACCGCCGACACCGCGAGGTAGGTCAGCGGATCTGCTGGGCTCACGTCAAAGAGTAGCGATTTCATGAGACGTGTCAGAGCGAACGCCGCAATTAACCCGCAAGCCGCGCCGATGGCCGACAGGACCAGCCCGTGGCGCACGAACATGCCGGTGACGTCATGCAACGGAGCGCCCAGCGCGAGCCGGATGCCGATCTCGCGGGTGCGCTGCGAAACCGAGTAGGAGATGACGCCATAGATGCCGACGAGGCCCAGAAGCAGCGCCATGCCGCCCGAGATCGCGAGCAGAACCAGAGTGAAGGAAGTGCGCCCGAGCGACCGGTCATAGATCGCTTCGAGCGTTCTCACGTTGGCCAGTGGCAAATTCGGATTCACGCTCCAGATGGCTCGCCGCAACTCCCCCAGCAATCCCGTCGATCCGGCACGCGGCGTCCGGATCACCAGGGCCACGCTGCGCCGCACGCTGACCTCGGCCCCCTCGAACTTCTTCTGCAACAGGGGCCAGTAAACGATGGTGGGCGCTTTACGATCCACGCCGTTATCGCGCAAATCCGCCACCACGCCGACGACTTCACACCAGTCGTCTCTCATGGTGGAACGAATCCTCTTGCCCACTGCCAGACGCGGATCGTTCCACAATTCGCGCGCCAGATTCTCCGATACCAGCACCACCGGCATCTGGTTGTACGTCTCGCGCCACGTCACGTCGCGTCCCGCCATCAGACGGCTGCCCATGGTAGCGACGAAGCCCGGCGAAACATGCTTGAAGCGGCGTATTGGAGGGATTGCGCCCTCACGGTAGGTGTGATCCTCGGCAAAAATGGGATCGTTCGAGCTTTCGCCCTCCATGGGAATCGCGGTGGTCAACGCCACCGAGGAAACACCGGGCAGCGCCGCGATGCGATTCAGGATGTCCTGCTCCATGCGGATCACGCGCTCCGGTTCCTTGACCTGCGTCTCCGGAATCGAAATGCGCAGCGTCTGCACGTCGTGCGCGCCGGAGAACCCCGGGTCGACATGCCGCAGCGCCTGGAACGTACGGATCATCAGGCCGGAACTGACCAGCAGAACCAGCGCCAATGCCACCTGCACGACAACCAGGACGCTGCGCGCGCGGTGCCGGTCCTTGCTCTGGCTGAGAGCGCGCCCGCCGCTGCGCAACGCTTTCGAAAGATGCGGACGCGCGTACTTGAACACCGGAATCAGGCCGAAGACCAGACCGGCGGCCAGTGAAATGGCCAGGGTGAAGGCCAGCACCCACGGGTCGATTGCGATGTTTTCGATGCGCGGCAAGTGGGCCAGGCCGGATGCTGCGAGCACGCGCAGCGCGCCGTAAGCGAGCGCCAGGCCGAGCGCGCCGCCGGAGACGGCGAGCAGCAGGCTCTCCAGGAGTAGCTCGCGCGCGATGCGTCCCCATCCGGCACCGAGCGCGGCGCGGATCGCCAGTTCGTGCCGGCGTCCATCGGCGCGAACCAGGAGCAGGTTCGCGACATTGGCGCAGGCGATCAACAGGACCATGCCCACCGTGCCCATCAGCACCCACAGGGTGTCGCCGATGTCGCCCAGCAGATCGTCTTTCAAGAACCGCAGATTGGGACCGACGCGGGCATCGTCGAACATTTTCGCGGTGAATCCGGAGGGAGGCGGGAACTTTTCGGACGCCAGGGGCAGCATGCGCGCGATATCCGCGTTGGCCTGCGCGAGCGTCGCGCCGGGCTTGAGCCTGCCGACGCCCTGGTAGCTGAAATTGCCCAGATGCACTTCGTTGCGGTTGAAGCGCAGGGGCATCAGCAGAGAGACCTTTTGATCCATGAACTGGAACGACGGCGGCAGCACGCCGATGACTTCGCGCGGATTACCGTCGATCATGATGCGGCGGCCCAGCACCCCGCGATCGCCACCGAAACGCGATCTCCAATAGCCGTCCGAGAGCATTACCGTGCGCGCACTCTTCGGGTCGTCGTCGGGGGCGGTGAAGCCGCGTCCGAGCGCGGGCCGCACCTCCAGGATGGGGAGAAGGCGATGGGTCGCCTGCAAGATGGGGACTTCCTCCGGCTCGGCCAGGCCGGTTACGCTCGACGTGCCGTTCTGCCACATGCTGACGTCCTGAAACACGCGGCTGTCGTCGCGGTACACGAAGTACAGCGAGGGAGCCATGTTGAGATCCTTGATATTGACGCCCGGTGCGGTGTGCCAAAGCGCGACGAGGCGCTCGGAATGCGGATACGGCAGAGGTTTCAGGAGCACGCCATCGATCACGCTGAAGATCGCCGTATTGGCTCCGATGCCGATGGCCAGGGTCGCCAGCGAAACGGCGGTGAACCCGGGCGACCTGGCGAGCCGGCGCAGGGTATGACGAAAGGCAGTGAGAACGGATCGCAACTTTCAGCTCCTTTGGCGCTCGTAAGCTAGATACGTCGCAGGGAGGGGAAAGGTTTGCAGATACTTTGCGGCGGCCTACTTCCCCGGCGTGACTTTTTCGAGCGTGGCTTTCTCCAGGGTTACGATGGCCTGCGATTCCGCCGAGCGGCCCTCGCCGACGGGACCGACTTTTTCCGCCGTCTTGAACTTCACCGAAACACGATCCAGATCCAGGCCGAGGGTCTCGGCGAGCCGCTGGCGAATCGCCTGGCGGAAGTCCTTGAGCTTGGGACGCTCCAGGATGACGGTGGAATCCAGGTTGACGATGCGGTAGCCGAGTTGCCTGGCCAAGTCGTGGGCGTGGCGCAGGAAGACCAGGCTGTCGGAGCCTTTCCAGCGCGGGTCGGAATCGGGGAAGTGCATGCCGATATCGCCCAGCGCGGCGGCGCCCAGGATGGCGTCGGTGATGGCGTGGGCCAGGACATCGGCGTCGGAATGGCCATCGAGCCCAAATTCGCAGGGGACGGTGACGCCGCCCAGAATCATGGGACGGCCGGGGGCGGTGCGGTGCACGTCCCAGCCCAGACCGGTCCGAATCTCGCTCAAGAGCGCGCGCCCCGCGCTTCCTCGCGCAGGAACAGGTGCGCCAGTTCCATGTCGCCGGGCTTGGTGATCTTGATATTGCGATCGCTGCCCGGCACGACGCTGACTTCCACATCGAGGCGCTCCACCATGCTGCTCTCGTCGGTGCCGATGAAACCGTCCTGGCGCGCCGATTCAAAGGCGCGCACCAGGAGATCGTAGCGGAAGACCTGGGGGGTCTGCGCCATTACGAGTTTCTCGCGCGGCAGCGTGGCGCGTACGCGCACCTGAGTGGTACCGCGGGTAACCTGCTTCACGGTATCCACGGCGGGCACGGCGACGATGGCGGCGCCGGTCTCGGCCGCCTCGTCGAAGACCTTGTGAATAGTCGCGAGATCGATGCAGGGACGGACCGCGTCGTGAACCGCCACCAGGGAGTATTCCGGTCCCAGTGAGCTCAGCGCGTTCTCCACCGATTCCTGACGGCTGTTACCGCCGGCCACCACGCGGACGCGCCCGCTCTCGAATTCCTCCGCCAGCATCTCGCGTACCCATTCGGTATCTTCGCCGCGGACGGCGATCACGATGACTCCGACGCGGTCCGACGCAACGAACTTGCGCACCGTGTGCATCAGGATCGGCGAGCCATCCAACAGCATGAACTGCTTGCGGCTGGTGCCAGCCTTTTCCGCGGTGGCTTTACCCATCCGGGTACCGAGACCAGCCGCGGGCAAAATGACGGCGATTTTCATGTGACTACGATTCTATCGTGGTTCTCTCGGTCGGGAGATTCGACATGGGCTGCGGATCGCTCTTGCGCACCGGACGGTCGTGCCGTTCCGGAGCCGCGGCGGTATGCCCGCGCTCATCGTACTTGCCGAAGATCATCTTTCCGGCCGTGGTCTGGAGCACGCTGGTGACCGAAATATCGATGGTCTTGGAGATCAGTTTCTTGGCGTTATCGACCACGACCATGGTGCCGTCATCCAGGTAGGCGACGCCCTGATTGTACTCCTTGCCTTCCTTGAGGATGAAGACTCGCATGGTCTCGCCGGGCAGCACGATGGGCTTCAGGGCGTTGGCCAGTTCGTTGATATTGAGGACTTCAACGCCGTGAAGCTGGGCCACCTTATTGAGGTTGAAATCATTGGTGACCACCTTGCAGTCAAACACTTTGGCGAGTTCGATGAGCTTCATGTCGACTTCGCGGGTTTGCGGGAAATCTTCTTCGACAATCTGCACGTTGAGGTTGGCCATCTTCTGAACGCGCGCCAGAATGTCGAGCCCGCGCCGGCCGCGGTTGCGCTTCATGGAATCGGCCGAATCGGCGACCAGTTGCAGTTCGCGCAGGACGAACTGGGGGATCACCAGTACACCGTCGAGAAAGCCGGTCTCGGCGATATCGGCGATGCGCCCGTCGATGATCACGCTGGTGTCGAGGATCTTGTAGGATTTCTTGGAAGATTTCTCTCCCCCGAAGATCCCGCCCAGCGCCGCCAGGTTCAGCATGTCGCCTTTGTTGGCGCCCACGATCAGGCCGATGTAGGTCATCAGAAGCAGCAGACACACCTGCAAAAAAGGCTCGGGAGTGGCCTTACTCAGTACCAGCGACATGAGAAAGGCGCCCACAATGCCCAAAACGCTGCCACAGGCGGCGCCGATCAGCCGTTTCAGGCTGACGCGCTCCAGGCGCATTTCGAAGAAAATGATACAGAGCCCAAGGATCACCCCGCCTACCGCCGCCATCCAAGGTGAAGACTTAAGAGGATGTAAAGAGTAGGCCGAGATGGTGAGAACGAGGACAAAAATACCGCGAATAATGAATAAGTCGAGCACGTAAGCACCCCCTTAGGGTGAGGACAAGATCCGGAGAAGACCTCGCTGACCGGCACATGATCCTGAAAATAATCGCGAAACCCTTCGCGCCAAGATTATACCATCGGCTCAAAGCGGGAACCTGGGGGAAAATGCTGTGGGACGCGTGGGAGCAGGGGAACCCGTTCCCCATGAGCGCATTGGAGCGCCGGGATGCGCAGCGCTCTATCGAACTGGTTCGATTTGGCCGATATATGTGTTGTGACGCTGCGTCCGGCCAGCCTGTTGGTAGTAGTCCTGGTGTCTGTCCCGGCGTGTGGACTTGACCCCAGGCTGGCTCTCACGCAATACGGCCACGATGTCTGGACCACATCGAACGGGTTGCCGCAAGACTCCGTCCGCGCGATCGCGCAGACCGCCGACGGGTACCTGTGGTTTGCAACCACCGACGGACTGGCCCGCTTCGATGGCGTGAATTTCACGGCATTCAACACCTCGAATACGCCGCTGTTGGAGCGGACCGCGATCACTTCTCTGCTGGCAGTGCCGGATGGATCGTTGTGGATCGGCTCGGGGAATAACGCGCTGCTGCGTTACCGGAATGGCGGTTTTGAGAAGATCAACCTGCGTTCGTTCAGCAACAGTATCCGTGCGTTGCTGGTGGATTCGCGGGGCGTGTTGTGGATCGGCGCCGACAGAGGCCTCGTGCGGCTCGATCAGGGCCGAGACGCCTCCGTCTTTACAGGTGGCTGGGAAGCCAACGTGCACGCCTTGCTGGAGTACCCTGCCGGGACCGTCTGGGTCGGCGCCAACAACGGGCTGCACCGGTTCGAGGGCGGCGTGGAACAAGTCTTCACGACCAAAGACGGGCTACCGGACAATTCGATCTGGGGATTGGCGGCGGGCGCCGACGGCGCGTTGTGGGTTGGCACTCATGCCGGGGGGGTATGCGAATACCGCCAGGGGCGCTTCCGCACATATGGCCGGCGCGACGGTTTCATGCCAACCGGCATCCTGGCATTTCTTTCCGACCGCGATGGAGCGCTGTGGGTGGGCACTGACGGTGGCGGCGTCAGCCGGTTAGCCGAGGGGAAGTTCAGTTCCTATCAGACCCGCGACGGGCTCAGTAATCAGGTCATTCGATGCCTGTTCCAGGATGCCGAAGGCAGCGTGTGGATGGGAACCGCCGGCGGCGGGATCAATCGCTTCAAAGAATACCGCGTGACTATGCGCACAATGCGTGAAGGGCTGCCGAGCGACAGTGTACGTTCCGTCCAGCAGGACCGCTCTGGAGACATCTGGCTCGGCACTACCACCGGTATCGCCCGTCTCCGGGACTCCGGAGGACTGGAGACATACAACTCGCAGGACGGGCTCCCGATGTGGCCCGTTATCCGCGACCGCCATGGCAACCTGTGGGCCGCTTCCGAAGAAGGCGTACTACGGAGGTTTCGCGGGGAACCGAAAGGCCAGCCGCAGCAGTCGTGGAAGTTCAAAGGCCCAACCCGTCTGCTGTTTGAGCAACGCAATGGCACCGTGTGGGCCGCTACGGCAGACGGCCTCATCAGTTTCCAGGGCGATTCGATGGCGGTCTTCGGCAAACCACAGGGCCTGGCCGCGGTGCCGGTGACAGCCATGGCCGAGGGTGTCGACGGAGCCGTTTGGGTGGGAACAGGTCTGGGTGTGCAGCGGTTCCATGAGGGACAGTTCGGTCCGGTGCTGGCCCGGCCCAGCGGGCGCCAGACCGTGACCAGCATGCACGGCGACGCCGCCGGACGCATGTGGGCGATGACCACCGCCGGTCTCAACCGAATCGACGGGACACGTTTCACGGCCTACACCCGGGCCCAAGGCATGCCGGAGCTCGATATGGCCTACATTTTGGAAGACGACAATGGCTATTTCTGGATCGCGGGCCGCGAGGGGATGCTGCGGGTTTCGCGGGCGGACCTGGATGCGGTTGCCGAAGACGTCGTAATCGAACGTTACGCCCCGGATGAGTGCGTTGTTTGAGCTGTTGCGCGCCTCGACATAAGTG
>JAPKZC010000051.1 GCA_026394025.1 Candidatus Solibacter sp. | reverse complement strand
CTGCTCCGGGCTGGCGTAGCTCGGCGTCAGCATGGCCGCACCCGTCATGGTGCGGCCCGCGGGTTCTTCTTCGAGCAGCTTTGCAATGCCGAAATCGAGCAGCTTGACGACGCCGGACGCGGTAACCAGAATGTTGCCCGGCTTCAGATCGCGGTGCACAACCAATTGCTGATGGGCATACTGCACGGAGGAGCAGACGGTGCGGAACAGCTCCAGGCGCTGGCGCACATCGAGGTTTCGCCGGCGGCAGTAGTCGGTGAGGGGCTCGCCTTCGACAAGCTCCATCACCAGGTAAGGCTGTCCGTCCGGCGTGGCGCCGCCGTCGAATAGCTGGGCGATGTTGGGATGGGATAGTGTCGCCAGGATCTGACGCTCGCGGCGGAAACGGGTGAGCAGGTCGGCGGAATCCCCGCCTCCCCTCACCAGCTTGATGGCTACCTTGCGCTGGTACTCGTCGTCATCGCGAACCGCCGCGTAGACGATACCCATTCCCCCCTGTCCGAGTGTTCCGGTGATCCGCCAGTGACCGATGGTAAAGCACTCAGCCTCCTTCGCGGCCCACTCCGCTGCCGCCTGGCCGACAGCCGCGGACAGGGTATGGCAGTCCGGCTCCGCGGCCGAGAGCAACGACTGAACTTCCCGCTGCAGCTCCGCATCGCCCGCGCATTCGCGTTCGAGCCACGCCTGACGCTCAGCGGAAGGGAGTTCGTGCACTTCGTCGAAGAGAGATTCAACCCGCTGCCACCGCTCCGGGGTCATGTTTGAGGCGCCAACAGCTCGCGGCGAAGCCACGCCTCGGCAAAGCGCAGATCCCTCCCCACGCTGGCCGGCGATGTCCCGAGCGCGCTGGCGATTTCGTCGCGGCTGAGGCCGCCGAAATACTTCATCTCAATCGCCTGGCACTTGCGTTCATCAAACCTGCCCAGGTCCTTGAGCGCATCGTCCAGGCGCACCAAGTCAAACCCACGCTCCGGCGCGACAACGACCAAGTCCTCCAGTTGCTCCTTTGCTCCCCCGCCTCGCTTTTCGGCCCGGTTCTTTCGCGCCGCATCGACCAGAATGTTTCGCATCAGCCGCGAGGCGATGCCGAAGAAATGGACGCGATCTTCCCACTGCGGTTGCTGGCCACCGACCATTCGCAGGTAGGCCTCGTGGATGAGCGCGGTGGGCTGCAGCGTATGGTCCGGGCGCTCGCGCCTGAGGTGAGACGCGGCGATGCGCCGAAGCTCGCCGTACACCAGCGGCATCAGCGCACGAAACGCTTCTTCGTTTCCACCCTTCCACGCCGCCAAAAGACCCGTAACGTCGGAAGCCGCTCTTGTCCCCATGGCCCGCACCTGCGGTAGCCGATTATATCATCGCCAAGTGGCGGCGGCTGGCTGGCTGGTACCTGTCTGTTCGCGGCATGTCTGCGGAGACGGCCGGCGAGGATCAGATGGCCGGCCCGGCCCAGAACCGGACGGGAATGGCAACGCTGTTGTCCCAGTCAACCGTCGCGGAGGCGCCAGAGCAGAACAATTCGTCGTTCTTGAAGCAGCATTTGCTATCCACGGAGGTGTCCGCGCGCACGACCAGACTGAGATCGAGCGCCTGGCCGGCGGGAAAGGACCCAAGAGCCAGCGTGACGGAGTTCAAGGTGGACCAAGTGTTCTTGTCCGTGGCGGAGAGAGCGTAAGGCGCAACGCCGTACGTCTGGAACATGGTTGCAATGTCACTCTGGCCGCTAGTTGGGCAATTGTTGGAATAGCCGGTAGTGCCGTTGTGCTCGTTCAGCCGGATGGCTTCCGAAGACCACACCGGGTGTCCGTTCAGCATCAATTCCGCCCGAAATCTGGACTGGTACCTGGCTGGGCCATCGGCCTCATTGACGCCCGACACCTGGACCCGCGGCAGGGTGAAGCGCACGTACATGTTTGTCTGTGAGACGGGCACGAAAACACGGGCCGTCCAGGTGCTGGTGCCCGATGTGGTGGCCTTCCCGAAGGCCCTCGTCATGAGAAACGGCATACCCGTCGCGCTCATCGTGGCCCAACCCTGTGCCGAGTCTCCCGATTGCTTGAAGTTGAAGATCTGGCCCGGTGGTGGAGCGGCTGAAGTGGCCGGCGTCGCGGGGGTTGCGAGAGCGTTCGGCAACGAGACTCCGGCATAGATGGCCGATGTGGCGTTGGCGCTCCGATCGACCTTCGTTCTTGTCCCGTGAATATCCGTCTTCACGCTCACCATGACGGCGGTCTTGAAGTCGGCGCCCGGCGCCGCAATCTCGGTAAATCCAGCGCCTCCAACAGAGGCCTCCTGGGCCCGGGAGAGTTCCTTTACGGGGCTTGCGATCTGGGCGAGGCAGGGGAAGCCGATCAGCAGGATCGTGCACGCTGCCTGAGAAATGGATACGGAATATTTGTGTGACATGTGTGTTTCCTCCTTTTCGCGGAAAGCTTCAGAACAACAGCCAGTCGATCGGGTTGCTCAACAAAAATGGTGAGGTATTCAGATTCTTGCCATACACCGAAATGCCCACGGGGCCTAAGGCAGGGCTGGGAAGGTCGGCCGTCGCGATCAGATCGAAGCAGCGCTTTTCGTCGGGAGTGTTAAATCCCATCCCGTAGGCCGTCCCGCAGGCGTCTGCATTGACCCAAGTGTCTGTTCGGACAATGAAGCTGATCGTAATGGCCTTGCCGGCCACCAACTTGCCGAGATAGAGTTTTGTCTGCCCATTGTCGACAGGCGTATTTCCCCACGAGGTCATGCGCCTATCCCAGGGATAGTTGGCAAGGGCTTCGGGGTACATGTATGTAGACTCGCTCGACCAGACGGGAAGCCCGTCCACCAGCACATCCACCGCGGCTCGGGCGCGGGCAGCAACGGGGGACTTGTACAGATAGGTTCCGCCCCCGCCGCCGGGCCCGCCCGGCTGAAGCGTGTAGGCGGGCGAAACGCTCACGGAAAGCTT
>JAPKZC010000413.1 GCA_026394025.1 Candidatus Solibacter sp. | reverse complement strand
TTGATGGCGATTTCGCGGCCGGAATCGGTGAAAGCCGCGCACAACATGGCGGAACTGTGGAGCACGTTCGCGCGTACCGGGAAGCCGGCGGCTAAGGGTCAGCCGGAATGGCCGGCGTACAGGGCGCAGACGCGCGCCACCATGGAGATCGATGCCGATTGCAGGGTCGTGAACGATCCGTATCCGCTGGAGCGGAAGCTCTGGGAGCGGCTTGACCCGTAGGACGAGCCGCGTTCTGTGAATGGCGTTATTCTTGTACGCGTAAGAGTTCGAATCGAGGAGGCCCGTTAAATGAGAACCACCGCTGTCGTTTCTCTTCTGTTCCTGGCGTTCACTGCGCTGGCGCAGCAACCCCCGGCAGCAGCGCCGGCCGCTCCTGGCCGCGGCCGCGGCGCCATGCCGCCGGCCCTGCGCTCCGCGGAAATACTGGACGATCAACGGGTGACCTTCCGGCTCAGAGCCGCGAATGCAGCCGACGTCGTACTCCCTGGCGACTGGCCGGACGGCCGCGGCGTCAAGTTGACTAAGGACGACCAGGGCGTCTGGTCCACCACGGTGGGGCCGCTGACGCCCGAGCTGTGGTACTACACATTCAACGTGGATGGCGCCTCGGTCGTGGACCCCGCGAACGCCAACCTGTTGCGGGACGGCACGCGCTACATGAACTTCTTCATCGTCCCCGGCCCGCAATCGGAGAACTATGCGATTCGCGACGTTCCGCACGGCAATGTGAACATCGTCTGGTACGACTCTCCGAGCCTCAAATTGCAGCGACGGATGTACGTCTACACCCCGGCGGGCTACGACACAGGCAAGCAGAAGTACCCCGTGCTATACCTTCTCCATGGCGCGGGCGGAGACGAGGACGCCTGGAATAACATGGGCCGCGCCAGCGTGATCCTGGATAACCTGATCGCCTCCGGCAAGGCGAAGCCGATGCTTGTGGTGATGACGAACGGCAACGCCAACCAGAAGATGGCCCCGGGCTACGGCATCATACCGGGACAGAACACCAGCGGGATCTTCGGGAATCCCGGCGAAGTGGGCGTAGGTTTCCCGGGCCGTGGAGCGGCCGCTCCCGGCGCTGCTCCGGCAGCGCCGGCGCCTCCCGCATCCCCGGTTGCCGCTCCTGGCGCCGGACCGGCTGCAGGTGGAGTTCCGAGGACGCCCGGCGCGGGCCGCGGCGGTATCGGCGGCTCGGCCTTCCCGGAGAGTCTCGTGAAGGACGTGGTTCCCTACATGGAGAAGAACTATCGCGTCGTCGCGAACAAGGATAGCCGCGCGATTTCCGGCCTCTCGATGGGCGGCGGCCACACGCTGACCGCCTCCAATGCTCATCCGGAGATGTTCAGCTACGTAGGCGTATTCAGCATGGGTACGCGCGACGACATCACGGATAGACTGCAGGCCCTGAAGAAAGCGGGCATCAAGTACTACTACGTCGGCTGCGGGCAGGCGGACAACATCTGTGTCGAGGGGAGCAAGAACCTCGACAACTTGCTTACCAAGGTCGGCATCAACCACAAGTTCACGTTCAGCACCGGCGGTCACACCTGGGCGAACTGGCGCATCTATTTGAACGAGTGGGCGCCCATGCTGTTCAAATAGCGGCAGCGCTTCGATCGTTGGCAATTGCGCCTGGTGCAGCCACACTGTTATCGGAGGGGTGCACTTCCTTTGCTGGAGGCTTTTCCCACGCCGGTAGCCCGTCAGCGGCGCCTGGTAGATTCTGTTGCGGGGATCTTCCTCTGCGGCGGCTCTGCGTCGTCAAGGCCGGGAACGGTCACCTGGTCGAGTCGGGCGTGTACCTCCTGCGACGGGACCAGATATCGCATCGTGGTTTCGAGCGACTTGTGCCCCATCCAGTGCTGGACGGTGCGGACGTCGAAGCCTGTCCGGAGCGTGCGCGACGCGAACGTCGATCGAAATGTGTTTAGGTCGAATTTGGCAGGATCGAGCCCTGCGCGTGTTGCTACCGCCTTGCAGTGGTCCAGCATGGCCCTGCAGATGTACTACTGCGTGCCCAACACAACGAAACAGCGCCGGCAGTCTCCTGCAAACGAAGGCTGACCTTATTCTGGCTTTCAAGGAAAGTGATCCCGCTCATCCTCCAGACGGGATCGATGAGCGAGTTTAGCGCCAAGGGGCCAGGCATCGCGCAGGGACAGATGAACCCGTATCACACACGGCGCTAAATTCCTCCGGACGAGCGGATCGGCACCGCCTCCCTGGTGGAGGCGGAGTCCCGGTTCGACGAATTGGCGACACCTGTGACTATTGCCAGTGCTAAAACGTGTTGCGGCTCCCTAGAATTCGGTTTAGGCGGGTACGTGGTCCCCGTCAGTGGCTTTCACAGCTTGAGAAGGAACGCTTATGACGATGACGAAATGGCTCTCGTGCGGCAATCGGCCTGCCAGGGCGTTAATGGCAATCGTAGTAACGGCAACCGTAGCGCCATACGGTCTTGGCGCGGATAAAGACAAGACTGTCGGCACTTTCAACGCCTACGTCGATTCTGACCTATGTGCGCATCTGATGCTCGGGCCGATCACCGAAGCCCGGCTCCAGTGCTCGAAAGACACCCGCAAGCAGGGGTCGAATTCGGTGCTGGTGCGACTTGGCGACAACCTTGTTCTCGATGTCAACAAGACCAAGATGATTGATCCTCTGATCAGTCAAATCGTCTCGGCTACAGGCGAGGTCAAAGCAAAGGACGGGAGGATCAAGCTGGCAGAGGTCGCTCCGGTAGCGGCGAGCACCATCAAGCCCGGCTCGGCAGACTACAAACTGCTCGATGTCCGGCACTTTAAGCTGACGGGCGACGATGCAAAAACCTATGAAAAGGTCCGCCATGAACTGGCGATGCTGCCGTACGTCAGCGAGTACGATTTCATCTCCTTTACGATGGCCGACCGTAAGGTGATCCTGACCGGCTGGACGGTTCGCCAGACGAACCGCAGCTCGGCCTACAACGTTGTGAAGGATCTGCCAGGGGTGGAGCAGGTGACGAACAACATCGAAGTACTTCCGCTGGGCAGCATGGACATGCAGGCGCGTGCCGGTGTGCGCGCCACCCTGCAACGGGTCTTGAGCCGGTATTTCTGGGGAAGCGGCTCGGCCATCAAGATCGTCGTGAAGAATGGCAATGTCATTCTCCTGGGCATGGTTTCCAGCCAGTCGGACATAGACTTGGCAACCATCCAGGCGAACTCGGTGCGGGGGGTCTTCAAGGTCTTCAACATGCTCCAAGTCGAAGCGAAAAGCAGTAAATCCGGCGATTAGAGAGCGATTACAGGGAAAGGACGAAACATCATGCGAAACATATGGTTACGAAAGCCCTCTTGGCTGGCACTGGCCGCTCTAGTCGGTCTGATCGCGGGTTCCGCTTGCTCGACCGCCCCGAAATCAGGGCTGAAAAGAGTGCCGGAAGGCCAGCAAAACTCAGGGTTCCTGAAGGACTACACGAATCTGAAGCCAAACCCCCGGATGGAAGACAGCGACGCGCTGACCTATGTCAACACGGACGCCGCGCACAACCTGCGACGCTACGTGGCAATCATCGTCGATCCGGTCGAGATCTACGTGAGCACTAAGGCCGATGATTCAATGGTGCCTGAGCGAGCCCGCGAAACCGTGGCGCTCTACTTCCGGCATGCGTTGGAGACTGCGGTCGGCGACGCATTTCCGATCGTCGAAACGCCCGGACCGCTCGTACTGCGGCTGCGCGCGGCCGTTGTCGGCGTGGACGCCGGCGGAGCGGTCGCGCCGATGGACGAACCCGCGCTCACGGCTAAGCCGCTGGAACGCGCAATCGTGCTTGAAAAGGTCGCCGTGGAGATTGAACTCGTGGACTCTGTCACGGGGGAACGCGTCGCCGCGATGGTGGACCGGACCAAACTGGGCGCGGGGGCGGAAGTAGGCTCGGAGAATTTCTCCCGCGTGGCCGGGTTCAGCCAGGCGAAGCAGGCGTTTGATGACTGGGCGCAGCGTGTACGGATGTTCCTCGATGTCGAGCACGAACTCAGCGGCGAAGACGCTGAGAAAGCCAATCAGTCGTACCGGCCCTACGGTCAGTAGGAAAACACCGGGCCAATGGGGGGCGGGCATCCAGGCGATGCTCGCCCCCCGGGCGCCCCAGTGCCGGCCCCCAATCCCCCCCCAAAAGAAAAAATGAGCCTGTGATGCCACCCGCATCATCGGTTCCACACCAAGGGTGTTATGGACACCATGACGCCTGTTTGATGA
>JAPKZC010000518.1 GCA_026394025.1 Candidatus Solibacter sp. | reverse complement strand
CCTCCCGGATATAACGCCCCAATTCGCCCAGGTCCGTGCGCGATACCTCCCGGTCCTCCTTGCACAACTCCCTCCACACCGCCAGCGCGATGCGGGGAAGTGAAATCTCCGCCGCGGCTCCGGCTGCCAGATAAGCCGCGTGCAGCGCCGCGTTGCGAATCTGGCCACCGGTGAGATTCACCGCGCGGCCCAGAAAGGCGGGGTCGACATCGTTGCCACACGGGGCTCGGGGGGGCAGCAGCCGCCGCCACAGGTCCGCCCGCAGAGCCGCGTCCGGGCGCGGAAACTCGATCACCATCTGGAAGCGGCGGGCGAACGCCGTGTCCAGGTTCTCGCGCAGGTTCGTGGCCAGGATGCACGGGCCGTGGTGCGCCTCGATGCGCTGCAACAGGTAGGCGATTGCCAGGTTGGCGTAGCGGTCGTGAGCGTCCTGCACCTTGCTGCGTTTGCCGAAGAGCGCATCCGCCTCGTCGAAAAACAGGATCGCGTCCTGCCCCTCGGCGGCTTCGAAGATTCGCGCCAGGTTCTTTTCGGTTTCCCCGATGTACTTGTTCACCACCTGGCTGAGATCGATCCGGTAGAGCGGCCAGCCCAGCTCGTTCGCCAGCGCCGCAGCAGTGAAGGTCTTGCCGGTGCCCGATGGACCGGTAAACAGGGCCACCGGACCGCCGGTGGCCTCGCCGCTCCACAGCCCTTCCACCGTCCCGCGGTGCCGTATCCAGAGCAGAAACTCATCGACCATTGCCCGGCACGCCCCGGTGAGCACAAGGTCTTGTCGGCCGGCCGAAATATCGACCAGGGTGGCTCCGGGCGGCGGTTCCGCCGGCACCGTGCGCCCCAGCAGCCTCGCCGCCAGCCCCGGCATAGGCCGGATCGGCCGGTAGAGATCGCCATCGTCCACGCGGATTAGCCCGCGGCGGCGCAGCGCCCCGCCGGCAGACAGGGCGGCGTGCAGTTCCCCGGCCTCGGTTGCGTCCATGGCCAGCAGTTCCTGTAGTAGCGCGGCCGTGGGATAGGGGCTATTGCCACCCTGCAACTGCTGGTAAGTCCACCCCAAGCGCGGCTCCGCCTCCGGCGCCACCGAGCAAAGAAGCACATCCCATTCAATGCCGGTGAACTGCGCCGCCAGCGCGTAACCGGGTGTGCCGCGCGCTTCATCCACCCGCGTTTGCAGCAATCGCAGGCGGGCCAGCGCCTGCTCGGCGATCTTGCCACCCTGCCGCTGCTGAGCCAGAATGTGGCCCAGCAACTCGATACGCTCCCATTCGGCGGCGAAAGCCGCGGCGGGGGAGACGTGCGGGGTGGGGGCAGGGGCCGTCATACGTCTCGGTAAAGCGTCACCAGCAGCAGATTGCCGCGGAGCGTGAGGACAGCGTCGTCCGTGGGGCGGGAATAGGTGCGTACGGCGTGTAGTACCGCCTGGCCGGCGTGATCGGTGAAGGGCAGCGGAATGGCGAAAAGCGACGCGGTGGCAACGTCGTCCGGGTTGATGGCGGTGGTGACGGCGGCGGCGGCCACTGCCGTTCCCGAGGGTCGCCAACCCGAGGTGGCGTCCCAAATGTCCCATCGAAGCCATACTGCGGCGCCCACTCTGCCCGCAATCCAGACCTGGAGTGGCGCGGTCAGTCCCGCACTGCCGAGCGCGGCCGACAGGCTTTGCGCGCAGACACCGCCCGCCACGAAGCAGATGATGGGTGCCCAGTCCTCGCCCGCGGCCACGCTGCGCGCAGTCATCAAACTGCCGAAAACCGCGCCGTCAGACGCGGCCGGCATGTGCATTGTGGGCGTAACCTCGATGCCCGCCGTACCCACGAGCGGGCTCGGAACCCGGGGCTTCTTCGGGACCACGGGCGCCACCGAGAATTCGTAGACCAGCGACGGCCGGTACACCAGGTCGCCCCCCTGCGTCGTCCACAGGTGGTTGATCTCAGCCATGTCCGGCGGGTGATAGATCGCGTGCAGGCGCACGTCCTGCCCGTCAATCGTCGCCGGCGCAAGGATGGGCTGTTCATGGAACAGGCGCAGCACTTCGCCGAGCAGCCGCAAGTCCATCTCACCCGCCCCTACCAGCCCTTCTTTTACCGCAAAGGGCGTGATCAGGCAGTACAGGCGGAGCTGCCACACATCGCCCGGCTGCAATCCGGCCTGGACCGGCGATGGCTCGAAACGGTAGAACAGCAGGTTGAGCCTGTGGGTGGTGTTGTCTTCCTTCGCCGCGTCCGCCGGCGTTCCCAGAAGCACCCGAATGGAAAGCGCCGTAGCGTCCAATTGGGCTCCCACGAACGTGACCACTTCCCTACAGATCTGGGAGAGTGAGGAAACCGGGACGGGCATAGGTCAGTTGCTCCTCATTCAGAAGCGCCTCAAGTACCGCCGGCTGGCGAAACCGGACGGAGCCGGATCCGGTGCCGCGGCCGGCGCAGGCGGCGCGGCAACCACAATCTCCACCGTCCCGATATGGACTCGCGGGGGTGCGGCCCGGGCAGGCTCCGGGGTCCGTCCGGCGCCACGGTGCAGCAGCGGTTCCAGGCGGGCCACCGTCCGCGCGACGTGCAGAAAGCCGTCCTCCGTGATGGAAGTCTTCGCATGCGATAGGGCGGCCGGTTGCGCTGCCTGCCCGACAGGCGGCGAGGGTGCGGCACTCTCCCGCCCGGCGGCTGCCGCCGACACGGCGCCCTCGGCCTCCACGCGATGCGCCGCTTCTCCCGCCGCCCCTGCCT
>JAPKZC010000689.1 GCA_026394025.1 Candidatus Solibacter sp. | reverse complement strand
CTCACTTCCATGTCGCACACCCGCTTCGACAAGTTGGGGAGCGGTTGCCGGGGAATCATGCCAGACTGGAGAGGCATGCGCGTTGTGATTGACGCCACGCCGCTGCTGGTGCGGAGCGCGGGGGTCAAGAACTACCTTTATCATTGGATAATGCATCTGCGGCGCGCCGCTGGCGGCGCGGCCGTGGGCACCTTTCCACGGATGCAGGAGGTTCGCCCGTTGACCCACGAGGCATCGGTGGCGGGTCCGCTGCGGACGTTCAGCGGGCTGGCCGCACTCGCGATCTCCAACCACAGCGGGTTGCCGCTGCTCGACTGGCTGACGCGCGGCGCGGACGTGTTCCACGCCAGCGTGCTGGTGCGGCATCCGCCTTCGCGAGTGCGCTTGACGGCGACGGTGCACGATCTGACGGGGTTTCTGATGCCCGAACTGCATCCCCGCGCGAATCTGGCGGCGGAGCGGAGTTTCGCTCAACTGGCGCGGCGGGCGGACGGCCTGATCGCGGTGTCGGAGTGGACGCGGCAGGACGCAATCCGCACGCTGGGCATCGCACCGGAGAAGATCCGCACGATCCACTCCGGGGTGGCGGACGCGTTTTTCGATCCTCCGGCGGCGTTGGTGGACGAAGTGCGCGCACGCTACGGTTTGCAGCGGCCGTTTGTGCTGTTTGTGGGCACCATAGAGCCGCGGAAGAATCTGGATCTGCTGCTGGATGCGTACGAATCGTTGCCTGCCTCGCTGCGCGAGCAATACCCACTGGTGGTGGCGGGTCCGGTTGGTTGGGCGGCGGAGTCCACCGTGGCGCGGCTGCGGTCGGTGCGCTATCTGGGGTATGTTGCGGAGCGGGATCTGGCTCCCTTGACGGCGGCGGCCGAGGTCTTTGTGTACCCGTCGCTGTACGAGGGCTTTGGATTTCCGGTGGCACAGGCCATGGCGGCGGGGGTAGCGGTGATCACGTCCAACGTGTCTTCGCTGCCGGAGGTGTCTGGAAATGCGGCGCTCTTAGTGGACCCGCGGAGCCAGAGCGAACTGCGGGGAGCGCTGGTCCGGATGATGGGGTCGGCCCACCTGCGGCGGGCTCTTGGGCTGGCGGGACGGGAACGGGCGCGCGAATTCCGCTGGGAAGTCTGCGCCGCGAAATCGCTCGGGTTCTTCCGCGAGGTAACTGGAGGATAACTTCGGATAGGGCCTAAGTACCCCCGCTATTGATATGAAACCCCAATTTCCACCGGGGACTTGCCCCCGGCCTGGGAAGTTGATTTACTCAAGCCTGTAACGGAGAGCTGTCACCATGAACACTGAAAGCGTGCTGTTGACCGACACGAAAACGCTGGCCCGGAGCCTGAGCGAAGGGCGGCTGCCGGTAGCGGAGGCATTGCGGTACGCCATGCAACTGGCGGACAGCTTGCGCAAGCTGCACGATGCGGGAAAGACGCATGGCGCGGTCACGCCGTCGAACCTGGCGCTAGTGGATGGAGGGGTGGAACTGTTAGCCGCGGCAGAGGGATCTGGCGGAGACATCACGCCGTACACGGCTCCGGAGGTGGTTCGGTGCCGTCCCGCGGACGCCCGCAGCGACGTGTTTAGCTTCGGCGCCATCCTGTTCGAAATGCTCACCGGCCGCCGCGCCTTCGACGGCGAAAGCCGCATTACGCTGGCGGCCAATCTCACGGAAACCCCGGCGCCGGGGTCGGGGAGCGCGGCGGTGGATCGCGTGGTGGGTATGTGCCTGCACAAGAACCCGGACGCGCGCTGTTCCCGGATGCAAAAGGTGATGATGGAGCTGAAGCTGTTGAGCGTGTCGGCCCGGCGCGCCGGCACGATTTCGGGCGCAGCGCTGCGCCGCGAAATGGCGGCGGATCTGGCGGCCGTGCGGGCGGAGATGCAGCGGCTGGAAACGGCCCTGGCGGCGCGTTTGGAGGCCCACGAGACAACGGTCTCCGAGGTGCGGCGGTCGGCAAACGAAGCGGATTCCGCCGTGCGGGCGGAGATGCTGCAACTGGAAGCGGCGCTGGCGGCGCGTTTGGAGGTCCACGAGAGTACGGTCTGTGAGGTGCAGCGCTCGGCAGGCGAAGCCGATTCCGCGGTCCGCGCGGAGATGCTGCAACTGGAAGCGGCGCTGGCCGCGCGTTTGGAGGCCCACGAGAAGGCGGTCTCCGAGGTGCAGCGGTCGGCCAGCGAAGCGGCGAGTTCCCTGGAGTCGCAGATGGCGGCGAATCGCAGGCACGCTGCCGAGCTCGACGAGGCGGCGAGTTCGATCATCCTCTCCCTGGTAGACCAGGGCTTCGAGGCGTTGAAAGCCCGCATGGCACAGGTGGAGAGCACGCTCGAAGAGATGCGCCGGAGTGCCTCGCAGTTCGAGTACGGAGTGGCGGCGAAACTGGTGGATATCGAACAGAGTGTTAAGGCGCAATCCGCGGCGATCGAATCGACCCGCACGGCCATGTCGCAAACCGACGATCTGGTGGAGCGCGTCGTGGAAGCGTTGGAGGCACTGCAAACGGCGGTATCGGATCAGGGCGACGGCGGGGAACGTTCCAGTTTCGAAGGGAAGTAGGTGGCTGGCCAACCCGCCGGACCCAGAAGGTACGCCTGACAACCTGCGCCGCACGGACCAGCCCGAATATTTGATACGATACTGCCGGGGGTAGCCCACGCATGGCTTTTCATCAATTGACTCGACGGCACTTCTTTTATGGCACGCTGCT
>JAPKZC010000634.1:2030-3081 GCA_026394025.1 Candidatus Solibacter sp. | reverse complement strand
CCGGCGGCTGTTGACGCGTTGAATCTTTTGGCCCCCGCGAGATTCTAATAGGTAAATTGAAGTCAGGAGACGAAATGGCAAGTGAGAACACATTGAGTTTTTCCGATGCGACGTTCGATCAGGACGTGCTGCGCTCGGAAGTTCCGGTTTTGGTGGATTTTTGGGCCGAGTGGTGCGGGCCGTGCCGGCAGATGGCGCCCACAATCGATGTAGTGGCCGGCGAGTACGCCGGTAAGGTAAAGGTCGGTAAACTGGATGTAGACGCAAACGGCGGCACCGCCATGCGTTACAACGTCCGCGGCATCCCCACCCTGTTACTCTTCAAAGGCGGCCAAGTGGTGGAACAGCGCGTGGGCGCTGTCGGCAAGAGCGAAGTCCAGAAGATGCTCGACGCACATGTCTAAATTCGCGCACGTCTAGAGTTCGGCAGGCGGGGCCGCTCGGTGCCAGTGGCTCCGCCTGTTTCATCGCCTCCCCACAGTTTCCCGGTAAGTATCCAATTCCACTCCAGCATTGTCCTGGCAGGTGACGCAGTAGCGCGCCCAGGGTAGCGCGCGCAGTCGTTTTTCGGCGATCGGCTCGTCGCAAGCGAGGCAGGTACCGTAATCGCCGGCATCCAAGCGGTCCAGGGCTTCTTCCACAAGGCGCAACTGGTGGTAGTCGAGGCCGTTCATGCGCGAGGAGACGAACTCCTCATGCGAGATCTGCGCCTGATCGTCCTCGGCGATGCGCCCCATGCGCGCCAAGGGATCCACCTTTGTCCCCAATCCCGAGAGAACGCTGGCACGCTTCTCGAGCAGTCCCGCGCGATAGCCGTGGCTAGCGCTCTCCATCTTCGTTATTTTCTTCATCGATACTCCCGGCAGTATCCCAGGGCCGTTTTCAGATGTGTATACCTGATTGGTTCCCGCACAGTATCAAAGTTCTCGGGAGAATACAACAGAATTCTTGGTGAATTCCTGAACCTTTACGCAGCCCCTCCGAACACGGCCGCGGCTCCGATAAGAACCGCGCGCGTCAGCGAGCGGTATTCACACGGCGTGAGTTTCCT
>JAPKZC010000634.1:0-1940 GCA_026394025.1 Candidatus Solibacter sp. | reverse complement strand
GGGAGGGGGTAGTTTTGGGAGATGTCGGTCAGCATCTGCAATTCGGCGGCGGAGAAGCGGCTCTTGAACGCCGGGCCGTCCAGCAGGGCATTCCGCCGGTCCTCGGGCATGAGCCGCAGGCGCTGGAGGATCGGTTTGAGCTCCTCGCGGCGCGCCTCGGGCAGGTTATTGAAGGCCTGCATCTGCCGGGTGACGATGGCCTGTTTCTCGGGAGGCAGTCCGTTGAACGTGCTCCACATCTGATTCAGGCGGGCGCGTTCCGCCGCGGGCAGCCTGTCGAAACGCTCCAGGCGTTGCCGGAGATTGGCCTGCTGCTGGGGTGGCAGTTTCTCGAGCACCTGATCGCGCCTCTCCGGCGGCATGGCCATCAGGCGCTCCACCGGATTGCCGGGAGCGCCCAGTCGCGGCGCTCGGCCACTCTTGAGGGCATCGGGCTTCCTGACGCCCGGGGATTTGGCCGCCGCGCGAGGCCGAAGCGGGTTGCGCGCCGGAGCCGGTCCTTTGGACGGTTCCGAGTTGCCGGTCTGGGCGCTCAGTACCGCGGCCGCCATCAGCAGCACTACTCCAACGGCTTGGCAACGGCGCTTCATGGTTGGAGTTTCGAATCCGGGACATCCGCGCGCAGGTGACGGCTGAACTCGCTCAACATCTCCATTTCGTCCAAGGCGTGCTCCACCTGCTCCATTTGGTTGGGCGCGGGTTCGGGCGAAACCACCGGGCGCTCCACGAGGATCCCCGCCATTACCAACAGGCAAGCCATGGCAGTGGCCGGCAGGCTGCGCCGCAGCGTGGCCATACCGAAGGGCGGGCGGAAGGGGCGCAAAAGGAGACTCCACCAGGAAACCTGGGCGTCGATCCGCCGGTAAAGCCGCCTGTCGAAGTCCTGGGAGACCGGCGCGGCCTCCCAGGCATCCAGGGCTTGCCAGACCGCACGCTGGCCGAGGGCAAATTCCAGGCAGGCGCCGCAGATGGCGATGTGGCGTTCGAGAATCGCCACGGACTCCGGTTCGAGTTTGCGAGTACAGTAATCCAGCAGTAGTTGAGCGTCTTCCCGAGTCTCCAAAGGGCAATTCATAAAGGCCTTATTTTCACGCCATATGCGCCAAGCGCGCACGCAGGGTCTCGTACGCTCGGAAGAGCAGCGATTTCACCGCCGATTCCGAGCAACTCAAAACCTTCGCGATCTGCGAATACTCCATCTCTTCGTACTTGTGCATCAGCACCGCGGCTCGCTGTTTTTCCGGCAGCGTCGCAATGGCGCGCCGGACTTCATCAAGCTTGGCCTGATACACCATGGACTGCTCCACCGACGGGCGGCGGTCGGAAACCTGCCTGACCGGCATGTCGCTGGTATCGCCATCCAACCTCTCTTGCGACCGCTCGTTCCTCCCGTCACGAAGCGCGTTCAGGGCTAGATGGGTCGCGATCCGGAACAGCCAGGTGGTAAACCTGGCTGTCGGCTGATAAGTACTTCGCGAACGATAAACACGCAGGAACACCTCCTGTGCCAACTCCTCAGCCACTGCGTGATTCTGCACCATCCGGTGGAGGAAGTGAACGACGGACGAGCGGTGCTTCTGGAGTAGAACACCAAAGCTCGCACCATCTCCCTCTCTGACCCGGAGCATCAATTCCGTATCAGAATCAAGAACTGCCGCAGCCGTGCCTATGTCTGTCTTAACCCGTTCGGCCATGCGAGGTTGCTATGTGTTCCGAAATATTTGCATATGGAACACTCACTCACCTTTGAGGGACCGCTCCATCAAGCGCCTGATCGCTTCCTGGGGGGTGGATCCAGAATGTAACATCTGATACATTTGCCCGGCGATGGGCATCTCGACCGAATATCGTTCCGCCAGCTCAACTGCGACATTTGTCGTTTTTATTCCCTCAGCCACCATTCTCATGGAGCCGACAATCTCGTCGAGCTTACGTCCCCG
>JAPKZC010000582.1 GCA_026394025.1 Candidatus Solibacter sp. | reverse complement strand
GCCCGTAGTGCCAGCGAAGTGAGACAAATCTGTCTCACATTTTGGGGAGTCGCTATTGAAAAAAAAAAGGTTACGAGTAATGAGTGAGACAAATCTGTCTCACTTTGGTGAATTTCTCAACACACAGCAGGAGGGTGCTTATCCCTGCTTGCAGCTCCGGGTGACTTCCCTGATTTCATTTTACTCCTGGGGGTGTCAAAAACGGGGTATGACGAGAGTACAATTTCGCAGTTAAGTGGTTTATGACGAATGACTTAAACGATATTTAATGTTCGAGTGACTGCCACATGAAACGATTTTAATTGTGTGTTAAGCGATGCTTCATGTGAGGTTGGATATCATAGCCCCAGACGACAAGTTAGTACGTCAACCTCCAAGGAGAACTGCACAATGAAAAAACTGATGACTCTGATGCTCGGCATGGCGTTCGTTTTCACCACCGTGGCGCCGACCTTCGCCCAGGGCAAGGAAGACACCGCCAAGAAGGAAAAGAAGGCCCCCAAGAAGTACCTGCCTCAGCCAACCCACCCCCCAAAGTCCCCCGTCGTTTTTTTTGCCTCAGGTGAACCCACTTTAATTGTCCATTAAGGGATGATTCACATCTGGTTCGCTATGATGTTTCCGAAGACGTCCGAAACGTCCATTAACGACCAGGAGATTTCACATGAAAAAACTGATGACTTTGATGCTCGGCCTCTCGCTCGCCCTCGGCAGCGTTGCCGTTACTTTCGCGCAGGACCCCCCCAAGAAGGAAAAGAAGGCCAAAAAGAAGACCGCCAAGAAGAAGAAGGGCGAAGACCCCAAAAAGGGCTAGGCTTTCCGTTCGAAACTCGCCGGGTTGCCGCCACAGGCAATCCGGCGCTCGTCCCTCCCCACCCCTTTCCACTGCCCGCCTTATCAAGAATTTCGTTTGATTTCACTCCGTCCCCGCCACAAATGGTGCGCCGCCCGAATCAGAGTAGTCCACGCGATTGCCGCTGCATATCCGGCTAGCACGTCCGAGGGGTAATGCACGCCCAGGTAGACTCTGGAGAGCCCGACCGTGAGCGTGGCCGCCAGGGCCCCGCTCCACATTGCCACTTTGCCCGCCAGCGGCCACTCGTCGCGTATCAATATCTCCGCCAGGCACAGGCAAAAACAAAAAGACACAAGGGCGTGGCCGCTGGGAAAGCTGAATGTGAATGGCAGCGGATAGCCAAACCAGGGCTCCGGACGGGGCCGGTGGAAGAACAGCTTCATGGTCTCGCTGACCAGGTTGGCGCCCGCCACGGCGACCGCAAACAACACGGCATCCCGCCGCCTGCCGGCGCGCGCCAGGCACGCCACAATCATCGCGCCACCCGGCCACAGCACCCATCCACCACCAGCGAAACTCGCGACTCTCATGACCAAGGTTAGCCAGGGGCGGGCATACGCGTGGATCGCCTCGCGCCCGGCCATATCGAACCCGGGAGCGATTTCGCGGGCAGCTAACCGGGCGAGCAGGGCGAAGACCAGCACTGCGCCGAGCGCGATTGCGGCGTCGCGGGCTGGATGGAACCTGGATCGGATCACGACTTCTACTTTACAGAAGCGATGAAGGAACCTGCACCGCGCGGACAGTCCCGCAATTCTTCTACAGCCCCGCAACCTCCGCGCAGATCGGCTTCAAAGCCGGATACATCGATTGATACACCCGGTGGGCCTTCGCATAGTACGCCGCCTCGGCCGCGTCCGGCGTCACCGCGTCGGTTTCGCGGATGGCCACCCGGCACATCTCCGGCACGCTGCCGTACTGCCCCGCCAGAGCCAGGAGCGCCGCGCCGTAGGCCGACCCTTCCTGCGTTTCCAGCGTGACCACGCGCTTGTTGAGTATTCCCGCCAACAGCCCGCGCCAGAAGGCGCTCTTCGCACCGCCGCCCGAGGCGCGCACGTCGCTCACCGCCACGCCCAACGCCTCGATGATGTCCAGACAATCGCGCTGGCTGTACGACACGCCCTCGATCACCGCGCGAATCAGGTCCGCCCGAGTGTTCCTCGCCGTGAGCCCGACCCATCCGCCGCGGATGGTGGCGTCCAGGTGCGGCGTCCGTTCGCCCATCAGGTATGGCAGCCAGAACAGGCCCTGCGCGCCCGCCGGCGATTGCGCCGCTTCTTCGGTCAGCGCGTCGTACTCCACGCCCGGCGCCAGTTGATTGCGGAACCACTGCAAGCTCAGACCCGCGCCCTGCGTCACGCCCATCACGTGCCACTTATCGCGCACCGCGTGGCAGAACGTGTGCACCCGGCCCGCCGGGTCGTACGCCACCTTCTCCATGTGCGCAAACACCACGCCGCTTGTCCCCAGCGTGCAGGAGACAATCCCCTCTTCCACAATTCCGTTGCCCACCGCGCTGGCCGCCTGATCGCCGCCACCGCCCACCACCGGAGTCCCAGCCTTTAGGCCCGTCAGCGCCGCCACCTCCGCCGTGATTGCGCCCGTGACCTCGCTCGATTCGTAGCAGCGCGGCAGAATCGCCCGATCGAGGCCGAGCCCGTCCATCATCGGGTAGCTCCACCGCCGGTTCACCACGTCGAAGACACTCGTTCCCGACGCGTCCGACACCTCGGTGGCGAACTCGCCCGTCAGCCGGAAGCGTACGTAGTCCTTGGGCAGCAGCATCTGGCGCACGCGTTCGAAGTTGGCCGGCTCGTTGTCCCGCACCCAGAGCAATTTGGGCAGGGTGAACCCCGTCAGCACAGGGTTCGCCGTGAAGCGGAGCACGTTCTCGCGCCCGATTCTGGCGTTGACGAAATCCACCTGCGCCTGGCTGCGCTGGTCGCACCAGATCAGCGAAGGCCGGATCACCTGGTGCGCCTCGTCCAGAATCACCAGGCCATGCATCTGCCCGGACAGCCCAATGCCCTTCACCGCGGCGCCACTTACACCGGCCTTGGCCAGCACGCCGCGGATCGCCTCCACCACCGCATCCCACCAGTTCCCGGGACGCTGCTCCGCCCACTGGGGCCGCGCCATCTGCATATCCTCGTGGAGCGCGGTATATCCCGCGCGGACGCCGCCGCGCTCATCCACCAGAAGGGCGCGCGAGCCCCCGGTGCCAACGTCGATGCCAAGCCACATGTGGACATGGTAACAACCCCTTCCCGCCGCCGGATGATAAAATCGGCTTCGCACTTTCCATGTCCGCCATCATTTCCGCCTCGCCGAAGTTTCGCCCGGTCCTCGACCCGGAGTTCCTGCCTGCCTCGCTCTGGAACCGCGCCTATCGCGCCATGGCGCAGACGGGCGGCGCCGAACCGTTGGCAATTGCTTTGGAACGTAGCGATGGTGGGGTCTCCGTCTTCCGCACCGCCACGCTGCCCCAC
>JAPKZC010000717.1 GCA_026394025.1 Candidatus Solibacter sp. | reverse complement strand
GCGGCACAAGGACGCTTACAGGAACGAGAAGTTCGTGCCGCCGCCGACCATGGCGGCCGACGGCGACATGGCGCGCGGCCGCCCGCGCTGGGTGCGCGACCAGCGCAACAGTTGGCACGGCGTGGATTTTCCGTATCACAGCGCGCTCGACATCGAAGGCTACTACAAACGCTACTGCGAAACGCTGTCCGGCGTGGATGACAGCCTCGGGCGCGTGATGGCGCAGTTGCGGAAGATGAGTATCGCCGACGAAACGCTCGTGATCTACATGGGCGACAACGGCTTCATGTTTGGCGAGCATGGCTTGATTGACAAACGCGTGGCTTACGAGGCGTCCATCCGCGTGCCGCTGTTGCTGCGGTGTCCGGAACTGTTCCCGGGCGGCACGGTGATCACGCAGTCCGTGGCGAACATTGATATCGCGCCCACCGTGCTGGCGGCGGCGGCTATCGCCCCGCCCCCGCACATGGATGGCCGCAGTTTCCTTCCGCTCGCCCAGGGCCGCACCATTCCGTGGCGCGAGCATTTTCTCTACGTCTATTATTGGGAGAAGAATTACCCGCAAACCCCCACGACCTTTGCCATCCGCGGTGAGCGTTACAAATACATCACCTATTACGGCCTCTGGGATGCCGACGAACTTTACGACCTTCAAAATGATCCGCAGGAGACGAAGAACTTGCTGTATGAGCCGCGGTATCACGCCCTGGCGCGCGACTTGGAGTCGCGACTTTACACCATGATGGCGGAATTGGGCGGGATGGAGATTCCGTTGAACGCGCCGCTGGGTGAATCCAACAACAAACGCCTTCGCACCCGCGGTGGCGAACGCGCCGCGGATTTTCCAGCGCCCTTTGTGGTGGAACAACCGATCCATCAAAACGCCCGTTGACCGGTCGCACCCATGAAAACATGGTGGGAGATCAAAAAACCGTTTACTGGAAATAGATAGCACGCAAATATGAGAAGCCGATTTAATACAACATTCCGACTGCTGCCGCTTTTCTTCGGTGCGCTTGCGATCAATTCCCCCCCGGCTCGCGCCGCCGCGGAAACAACGCTTTCATCTGTCGCCGTCGATATCAGTTCGGACACCAGGCCCCAGGCCTCGAATCGGTTGACCGAGCAGGAGAAGGCGGCGGGCTGGCGTTTGCTCTGGGACGGAAAAACCACCGACGGCTGGCGCAGCGCGAAAGCGGAAGTCTTTCCCGCGAGCGGCTGGGTCATCAAGGACGGTGTGCTGACGGTGCTCGGCAAACGCGGCCAGGAAGCAGCCGGGCCGGGCGACATCATCACGCGGGAGCGCTTCTCCGACTTTGAACTAGTTGCCGATTTCAAGCTCACACCCGGCGCGAACAGCGGCATCAAGTATTTCGTCCAACTCAACCTCGACCCCGTCACCGGCGCTGGCGCAAAAACCGCCACCGGCTCGCCCATCGGCTGCGAATTCCAGATCCTCGACGACGTCCGGCATCCTGATGCCAAACTGGGTCGTGATGGCAATCGCACGCTGGGTTCTCTCTACGACTTGATTCCCGCCGCGGCAGACAAAGCGCCCAATCCCATCGGCGAATGGAACACCGCGCGGATTGTCGTGCGGGGCTCTCATGTGGAGCATTGGCTCAACGGGGCGAAGGTCCTCGAATATGATCGCGGCTCACAAAACTTCCGCGCCGTGGTCGCGCAGAGCAAATTCAAATCTATTCCCGGCTTCAGCGATTGGCGGGACGGTCATATCCTGTTGCAGGAACATGGCAATGAAGTCTCCTTCCGCAACCTTAAACTCCGTGTGCCAGGCAGCAAGTAGGCTCCCTTCTCGAACACCAAATACAAGCCAGCCATGAAATCGAACCAGGTGATGAAGGTTGTTAGACTCGGGCCGGTTACGAAAGCGCCCCTTACAAGGTCGTGCGCCGCGATGGGAAATTCGAGGTCCGCGACTATCCGGCGTTGACCCTGGTCGAAACCTCCGCGGCGGCGGAAGGCAGCGACGGCGGTTTCAACCGCTTGTTCCGGTTCATTTCCGGCCGGAACGAAGCCAGTCAGAAAATCGCGATGACCACTCCCGTCTTCATGAGCGGCACCGACACCAACGCCACCATGGCGTTCGTGATGCCCGCGAAGATGACTGCCGCCCAGGCGCCCAAACCCGCGGACGCCTCCGTCAAAGTCAGGACAATCGAAGCCGGACGATTCGTGGTATACTGCTTCAGCGGCGGACGGAATCCCAAGAAGGAAGCGGAGGCTATCGGGAAACTGAAGTCGTGGTTCGAGGCGGAGGGGCTGTCCTCGCTGTCTGAACCGATGTTCGGCTACTTCGATCCGCCCTGGACCCCCGCCTTCCTGCGCCGCAACGAGGTGATGATCCGCACCCAGGCAGGGCAACCCTGACCCGTTGCCAGCACGAGTCCGAACCTCCCGATCAATCCTTGACCCTGCACGTCCACCAGACCGCCAAGCACCCCATCCGCCATATCACTCCCTCCAAACCCCGCTACTGGCAACAATCATTAAATCCTGGCGCACGTTCCCTCTTCGCCCCGGCGCACCCAAACCTGCCGCCACACGCCGCCGGCTTGCCATCCCGCCACCTCTACCATTCAAGAACAGCCCGAGCGTCTTGCTAGCGAGGCGGCACCAAAGCGCTAAGTTTGGACTTTACTGCCCCCGACTTCGCTGGTAGCGTAAATCACCTCACATGAGAGAGACAATCGAGCGGATGCGGGCACTGCTGGGCGAATTTGGCCCGTCAGAAGGGCCGCCAAGAGCAAGGCTCCAACCAGTGAGACACAGCCTCACCACCGGCTCTCAGACCGGGTTTAGGAACTGTCAGGAAAGTGACATCCCCACCCCGAAGTGAGCTGGAAACTCACGGCCCATGTTTCCTAACATTTCCTAAATGAAAACTTGTCACAACCCTGCCCATACTCAGCCACAACTCGGAAATCAAGAAGTGCCTGAAACCATTGATTCTAAAGGCTGTCCCCGTGTTCTCAGCCCTCTGCTGGATGTGCTCTAAAAGAGTTCAAATCTCACCGCCCCGACCATTTTTCTCCGCCGTCCGGTGCAAGGCCCTCTTCCGTAATTTGCCTGCTGAGGTTTGCGGCTTCAGCGACGCGGAGAGT
>JAPKZC010000013.1 GCA_026394025.1 Candidatus Solibacter sp. | reverse complement strand
CGCTCAAAATTCCCACCACGATGGTCAACTGGTTGAGCGACACAAGCCGCCCCCGCCACGCCGCCGGGCTGATTTCCGCAATGTACATCGGGGAAACATTGGAAGCCATCCCGATGGCCACGCCGCCCACGATGCGCCAGACCACGAACCACGTGAACACGGGAGCCCATCCGGTAAGCACGGAGGAGACGGCGAACAGAAAGGCCGCCAGGATGAGCAGTTTCTTGCGGCCGAGGCGCTCACTGAGGCCACCCGCTGCGATGGACCCGAGCAGGCAGCCGAGTAGGGCGCAACTGTTGGCCCAGCCCACCAGGTGCTGGCTATTGAGTTGGAAGCAGCGCTCGTAGAACGGCTTGGCCCCGCCGATCACCACCCAGTCGTAGCCGAACAGCAGTCCGCCGAGAGCGGCCACCGCAGAAATCATCCAGACGTAGGGTGCGTTGTAGCCCTTCATTGGAGTTGTCCGGCCTACTTGTTATCGCGGTAGGTGAGCGGCGGTTTCTGGCCGGCTGGAATGCGCGAGCGGTACTCAAATCCGGCGCGGCGTTTTTCGAAGCTGGTCTTGGCGGCTGCCACTTGTTTGGGATCGGTGAAGAGATCGACGGCGGTCAGGACGAGCGATTTGGCGGCCACCAGCATGCCCTTTCGGCCGATGCTCGTGCCGGCGCACGCGGCCGATTGCCAACTGTGCAGCGGCACCCCCGGAACGAAGGTGGCCGCCTCGATCTGCGCCATCGGCACGGTCCAACTGACATCGCCCGCATCGGTGGACGCCGAGCCCTTGCCTTCACTCGGAGGCTCGATGGTCTCCTGACTGCCGATTGGCCGGGTGAGTTCGGGGAACGTTTTGCGGATGGCTTCGGCGAACGCCAGCTCTTCGCGGGTGTATTTCACGCCGCCCACCAATCGCATGTTTTTGTCCACCAGGGCGGACAGGGCGTCGTTCGGCAGGGTGTTGTAAGAGCTGTTGATCAGTTCCATCTCAAGGCGAGTCTCGCTGGCCAAAGCTCCAGCTTGGGCGCACTTGATGACGCGCTCCCAGATGCCGTCGAGTGTGGGCATGCTGGGGTGGCGGGCGTAGAGGAACATCTCGGAATAGTCGGGGACGATGTTGGGCGCCGAACCGCCGTTGGTGATGACGTAGTGAATGCGGGTGGAATCGGGGACATGCTCGCGCAGGAACTCGAGGGCGTTGGCCGTGATCATCAGGCCATCGAGCGCGGAACGTCCGGCATCGGGCGCGGCTGCCGCATGGGCGGGTTTCCCATAGAAGCGGAACTTGGCGGAAACGATGGCGAGGGAACTCTGGAGCGACGCGCCGTTCCGATCTGAGGGATGCCAGCTCAGCACCGTGTCCACATCCTTGAACACGCCGGCACGAATCATATAAAGTTTGCCGTCGCCGCCTTCTTCGGCGGGCGTGCCGTAGAAACGGATGGTGCCCGCGATCTTATTGGCGGCGAGCCATTCTTTGATGGTGACGGCGGCGAAGAGCGACGCGGTGCCTAGCAGGTTGTGGCCGCAGCCATGCCCGGGTCCGCCCTCGACCCGCGGCTTGCGGACGGGCGTGTCTTCTTGCGAGAGACCGGGCAGGGCATCGTATTCGCCCATGATGGCGATGACCGGCTTCCCCTGGCCCCAGGTGGCGGTGAACGCCGTTGGCATGCCCCCCACATTATCGACGAGCGAGAACCCCGCAGCGCGGAGTTCGGACTTGAGGAGTTCGGCGCTCCGATTTTCTTTATAGCCGACTTCGGGGAACTCCCAGATCTTTCGCGAGACCTCGCCGTAGTGGGGGGCGCGGGTGTCCATGGATTGCAGGAGGTCGCTCTTGTCGTCGGCGAAGAGGGGGGTGGTGGCGAGGAGCAGAAAGAGAAGGGGCCGCATAAGGATGAGGATAGCGGATTCGGAGGGCTGGAACGAATCAGGCACGCGATTACGCTACCATTCGTCCGTGGGCTGGAACACGTGGTTCCGAAAACGCCGCATGCGGCGCTTCGCGCGCGAACTGGAGATCACCGCGGAGACGCATGTGCTGGATGTGGGCGGCACGCCCGAAACCTGGGACATGCTGGCGGAGCGCCCCCGCGTCACGCTGCTCAATACGCCGCGCACGAAAGCGGAGTTGGCGGGGGCCTCATGGTGGGTGGCGGGCGACGGCCGCGCACTACCCTTCCGCGATGGCGCGTTCGACGTGGTGTTCAGCAATTCGGTGATCGAGCACGTGGGCGATGCCGAGAGCCAGGGGCGATTCGCCGGCGAAGTGGCGCGCGTGGGCCGCGCCTATTGGGTGCAGACGCCGAACCGCTGGTTCCCGGTAGAACAGCATCTGCTGACTCCGCTGGTGCACTGGCTGCCCAAGCGGTGGCAGCGCTGGATCGTCCCTCGGTTCACCGTGTGGAGCGCACTGGTGCGCCCTTCGGCGGACCGCCGCGCGTTTTACATCGCGCACTATCTGGACGACGTACGCCTGTTGAACGCCGCGGAGTTCGGCGCGCTGTTCCCCGGCGCCCTTCATCTCCAGCCCGCTGGCCGAACCGGAACCGGAGCGGCGGCGGCTCAGCCTGCAAACCTTGGCGGAATTCCTACGCCACCCGGCCAGGTT
>JAPKZC010000842.1:5594-9453 GCA_026394025.1 Candidatus Solibacter sp. | reverse complement strand
CCGAGATGGCGCCCCACATGTATTACGGTCCGGTGGCGCACGTCGCTTCGTTACAGTCGATGGCAGCGGTCCGCAACTTCCTGATCCAGGAGTGGGACGCAGACATGGAAACGGTGTTCACCGGGATCACGCACGGGACCTTTCCCCTCGCCAGGAACGGTCACGTCACGCTGCCGGACCGGCCGGGCTTGGGCATCGAGATGGACTGGGCGGAACTCGATCGCAGGTTCCCCTATCGCAGCCAGAGCCTGCGCCCACCCGGAGGGCGCTAATGCGATTTGTCGGGATCGCTTGTCTGCTGGCGATGGCTTCGACCCCATGCTTCGCCCTCAATCCCTCCCGCCTCATCTCGCAGATCCAGAAACATCACTGGCAGATCGAGGACGGGCTCCCGCACAACTACGTCAACGCGATTGCGCACGCGGCGGACGGTTACCTGCTGATCGGCACCGACGAGGGGCTCGCGCGTTTCGACGGAGTGCGCTTCAGTCCAGCCGCAGTCGATCCGGCACTCCACCTGGATCGCCGCTGGATCATGTCCCTGGTGCCGTCCCGGCAGGGCGGCTTCTGGCTGGGAACCTATGACGGCGTCATCTACCGGATCGAGGACGGGCGGGTAAAGTTCGCTCGTACCGTAGGCGCCACCGTCCAAGGGCTGTTCGAAGACTCCTCGGGAGCGCTTTGGTTCGACTCGGGCGGCATCCACCGCCTGGCCAATGACAAGCTCGAAGACTTTCCGCATTGCGGCGGGAATCTGGGAAATGCGTGGGCGATGTTCGCCGACGATGGGCACGGCTCCATCTGGATTGCGGGCATCAACGGCCTCGGCCGCTTTCGCAATGGCGGCATGCAACAGGTGCTCAGCACGGCAGGGCGCGAGGGAGCTGTGCTCACCGTAATGGCGGAGAGCGCTGGCGCAATCTGGGCCGGAACTTCACGCGGTCTTTACCGTGTCGTGGAAACCGCTGGCAACGTCCGGCTTTCCGCCCAGCCAGGCGTGTCCGGCATGGTTTCGACCCTGCTGCGCGACCGCGATGGTGTGCTCTGGGCCGGCACTTGGGGACGCGGCATCTGGCGCATCACGGCGCAAGGCGTCTCCCCCTGGTCTTCCCGTGACGGGCTGGCGGACGATTTTGTGCGCACCCTGTTTGAAGACCGCGAAGGCAACCTGTGGTTTGGATCGCGCAGCGGCGGTTTGAACCGCTGGAAAGACACGATGGCCTCTCCGTTCGGAATCCCCGAGGGGCTCGCCGGGAACTTCGCCTCCACGGTGTCTGGCGATGCCCGGGGAAACCTGTGGATGGGAACCTACCGGAGCGGGCTCTACCGGTTGCAGGACGGCGTCCCTGCCCGGCAGCGGACGCCCGTTCCGAAACTCGATCTTGTGATTGGCGCACTCGCTCACGATTCCGGTAGTCTATGGGTGGGCAGTTGGGGCGGCCTGTTCCGCTATGACGATCGCGGGTATGCGTCCTACAGTGGGCAGTTGCCATCCGGCTGCGCCGGTCCTCTGGCGATCGCATTCGATCCCGCGCGGAGGCTCTGGCTGGGCTGTTCGAGTGGTTTATACAGGTTTCCGGCGGGCGAGCCGCGCAGGGAGACGGCAATCCGTCTGCTCCAGGGAACGGCCGTCCGATCCATTCTGACGGCCGCCGATGGCACGATTTGGGCTGGTTCCAGTGCCGGGCTCGCGCACATCGCCGGCGACCGTGTGGAACTCCTGCAGACGACGCAAGGTCTGCCGGACAACTCCGTCCGCCATGTGTCCGAAGACTCGGCGAAACGCATCTGGTTCACCACCGATACCCCTGGGCTCAGCCTGGTTGCGGGAAACTCCATCCGCACGTTGGACGCCCGCAACGGCCTGCCGGCGCACCCGCTGTACAAGCCGCTGGATGACGGAACGGGCACGCTTTGGGTGAGTTCGTCGCGCGGCATCCTTGAGTTGCCTGGCCCGCAGGTGGAAGACTGGATTGCCGGGCGCCGCGACAAGATCGAGGTGATCGTGCACGATATGGATGACGGCCTGCGGTCTATCGAGTGTCACGGCGTATCGCAGCCAGGCGGCTGGCTCCACACCGACGGGACGCTGTGGTTTCCCACCGTAAAGGGCTTCGTGCGAATCGAGCCGCGGGGGCGCAAGCAACAGGCGCCGCCAGAGGTGAGAATCGAGGAGGCAACTTCAGGCAGCCGGCCCCTGGCACTCGGTGAGATCCGGCTGTCTCCCGGGGCACGCGACCTCCAGGTCCGGTTCACCGCCCTGCGCTTCGGGTCTCCGGATCACGTCCGATTCCGCTATCGACTGGAAGGCTCGGATCGGGATTGGATGGAGACCGGATCGAATCGCACGGCGGGATTCACTAGCCTGCCTCCGGGCAAGTACCGGCTGTTGGTTTCGGCGCGCGACGATGCGGGCGTCTGGAACACGCAGCCCGCTGCTCTCTCCATCGAACAACTCCCGTACTTCCACGAGACGCTGCTGTTCAAGGTGCTGCTGGCCGCCGCAATCGCCGCATTGGGGGCGCTGCTCTACCGGCGCCGTGTCCAGGCGTTGAAAGGCCGGTACGCGTCCATCATCGCCGAACGCAAGCGCATCGCCCGCGAGTGGCACGACACCCTGCTGGGCGGCCTTTCCGGTGTTTCCTGGCAATTGCAGGCCACGCGATTGCGGATGATCGAGCACCCCGAACAGGCGCCGCACGCGCTCGATACCGCGCAACGTATGGTGGAGCACTGCCAGGCAGAGGCGCGGCGGGTCATCTGGGATCTCCGCGAGAGCGCCGCGGAAGACGAGCCGCTCCCCGCCGCCGTCGCCAGCTTCCTTTCCAGGCAACGTGAAGGCACCGCCATCCAGGGAACCATGGAGACGCGCGGGCAATACGCCAAACTTCCCTACGACATAGAGCACAGCGCGCTAAGGTTGGGGCAGGAGGCGATCGCCAACGCAGTCCGCCATGCGCAGCCGTCGCGCATCTCCGTGCTGTTGGAGTACACTGCGGAACAGCTCATGCTTCAAGTTACGGACGATGGCAAGGGGTTCCTCCCGGAAGAACACGCGGAAACGCAGGGCCACTTCGGGATTCTCGGGATGCGCGAGCGCCTGTTGAATTTCGGCGGGGAGTTCCACATTGAGAGCAGTCCGGGCGCCGGCACGGTCGTCCAAGCCTGTTTCCCGCTAGGCAGGAAGCCCCGATGAGCCAGCGGATTCGGATTCTCCTGGTGGACGATCACTTCGTCGCCCGCATGGGCCTGCACAGCATTGTGGATTCGCACGCCGGCATGGAGATTGTCGCCGATGCCCACAACGGCGCCGAAGCCATTGAGTTGTACCGGCAGCACCAACCCGACATCACGATCATGGATTTGCGGATGCCGGGGCTCTCCGGCTTCCAGGCAATTACCGCCATCCGGGAGGAGTTCCCCACCGCACGCATCGTCGTGTTGAGTAACTACGAGGGCAGCGAGGACGTGTACCGTGCTCTCGAATCGGGAGCCATGGCCTACCTGCTGAAGAGCGCCGTCGGCGCGGAACTCATCCAGGCGATTGAAAGCGTGCACGGCGGACGCAAGTACCTGCCCCCGGCGTTGAGCGCGCTGATGGCCGCGCGCGTGCCGGCCGACCGATTGACCGAGCGCGAACTTGACGTCCTGCGCCTCCTCGCCAAAGGCCACAGCAATCGCGAGATCGCAGCCGTTTTGTCCATTGCGGAGAATACCGTGCGCATTCACGTCACCCGCCTCCTGCAAAAGCTCTCCGTGGAGGACCGGACGCAGGCCGTCATTGTCGCCGTCCAGCGCGGCATCGTACACATCACCTGATGCGGATAGTCCTTTTGAGCTATCCCCTGTAGCTCATTTG
>JAPKZC010000842.1:0-5578 GCA_026394025.1 Candidatus Solibacter sp. | reverse complement strand
GCGCATAGTGGGTCTGATCCAAAGAGGAGAAGACCCCGATGTCCCTATCCAGGCGAATGATGCTTTCTTCGTTGATCGGCGGTTCCGGCGTGGCCCTGGCCCAATCGCTGACGCCGGCGCAGGCCAATATCGGCTTCAAGGCCGACACCCTTCCGGAGCGCTCCGAATCCGGAGTCGGCGCTCTCATGCCCTGGGCGGACTCGCTGTGGGCGGTGACCTACAACAGTCACATGATCGGCACCGGGTATGGGCTCGGCCTCTACCGCATCGATGAGTCGCTCAAAGCCGAGCGCGTCCACGTGCACAACGGCACGCACGCCAACCGGATGATCCATCGCGAATCGAACCAGTGCTTCATCGGGCCGTATGTGATCGATGGCAAGGGCAGCTGGAAACACATCCCCGAATTCGACAAGCACCGCATCACCTCGACTATGCGCCACCTGACGGACCCCGCCAACCGGGTTTATTTCCAGACTATGGAGGGTGTCTTTGGCGAGATGGATGTCCGCGACCTCAAGCCGCGCCCCATGTTCGACCTGGTCAAGGAGATGAAGCTGGCCGCCCGGCCCCATTTCAAAGGCGGCTTCACCGCGCAGAATCGCGTCGTCGTCGCCAACAACGGATTCTACGAGTATGGCGACGACCAGGCGGGCCTTTTCGAATTCGACGGCAAGACTTGGAACCGCCTGTCGGGCAAGCCGCACATGGACGTGGCTGCACGCCAGGACATGGGAACGGTTCTCTTCGCCACCGGCTGGGACGAGGCGTCGGTGCTGTTCTGGGCGCTGGTCAAAGGCAAGTGGCAGCGATTCCGCCTCCCCAAAGCCACGCAAGCCATGAGCCAGGCGTGGCAGACCGAGTGGATGCGTATCCGCGAGGTGGAAACCGAGCATTACCTGGTGGACATACAGGGCATGTTCTACGAACTCCAGCCCATCGCCTTCCAGGACCACATCTGGGGTATCAAGCCGATCTGCCAGCACCTGCGCATCATTCCCGACTACTGCTCCTTCCGCGGCCTGTTTGCCGTTGGTGGCAACCAGACCACGCCCAACCGCGACAACAATGCAGTGGCGGGCCAGCCGCAATCCGGCGTCTGGTTCGGCAAGACCGACGACCTGTGGAGTTGGGGCAAGCCTGCCGGCTGGGGCGGTCCGTGGTGGAACGCCGCCGTCAGCAAGGACGTCCCGTCCGACTCGTACCTGATGACCGGCTTCGACAAGAAGATGCTGCACATTAGTACCGACAAGGCAGCCGCCTTCCGCATCGAGATCGATTTTATGGGAATGGGTGAGTTCAAGCCGTACGAGCGCATCAGCACCGGGGCGGAAGGCTATGCGCGTCACATTTTCCCTACTGGATTCAGCGCCCACTGGGTGCGCCTGACTCCGGAAACCGATTGCCGCGCCACGGCGGCGTTTTTCTATACTTAAGAACCGGGTCTGGTTCGTTGAAGACTCTCGATGAGGTGATTCCATGATTCGATTCGCTTTTGCTTTTCTACTCGCATTCGCACTCCCGGTTGCGGCCCAACAAGGCATCCTGGGCAACGTAACCGATGCCTCCGGCGCCGCCGTTCCGGGCGCCAATATCCGCATTCTCAACACCGGCACCAATGCCGCTTCCTTGACGGCGACGAATAGCGAAGGCTTCTTCACGGCTCCTTCGCTGCCAGTTGGCGCCTACTCGGTCACGGCGGAGAAGACCGGTTTCAAGAAGGCCGTGCGCAGCGGAATCACCCTGCAAGTGGACCAGCGCGCCGAAGTGAACTTCCGCCTGGATGTCGGCGAGACCACGGAGGCGATCGAGGTCACGGGCGAAGCCCCTCTGGTGGATACCAGCAGCGCCACTGTAGGTAAGGTGGTGGAGAACCGGCGTATCGCGGATCTGCCGCTCAACGGACGCAACGCGCTGGCGCTGGTCATGCTCACCCCGGGCGTCAAGTCGCAGGCGGGGCCGACCAATAGCGGCTTCGTGGATCGCGGCACGGCGCTCTCCGCCGTCAGCATCAACGGCGGTCCCAGTTCGCTCAACAGCTTCATCATCGACGGTGGAAACAACAACAGCGCGTTTCTGGCCGATATTAACGTGAACCCCACGGTGGACGCGGTGCAGGAGTTCAAGGTCCAGTCTAATGTCATGTCGGCGGAGTTTGGCTTCACTGCCGGCGGCGTGGTGAACATCGTGACCAAGAGCGGCACGAACACACCCCACGGGTCGCTCTACTACTTCGTGCGCAACGACGCGTTTGACGCGCGCAACGCGTTTGCCGCGACCAAGGCCCCGTTCCGCTACAACCAGTACGGGGGCACCATCGGTGGTCCCGTCATTCTGCCCAAACTGTACAACGGCAGAAACAAAACGTTCTTCTTCTTCAACTACGAAGGCTGGCAGAACCGGCGCTTCCAATCGAACATTCTGACGGTGCCGACGGAGGCCATGCGGGCGGGCGATTTCTCCAACGTGCGCGACGCTACCGGCAAGCAGATTCAGATCTACGATCCGAATACTACCGCGGCCAATCCGGGCGGTTCAGGGTTCGTGCGCACGCCATTCGCCAACAACGTGATCCCGAGCAACCGTCTGGACCCGGTATCGCTCAAGATGCTTCAGTTCTATCCCCTGCCCAACCGCACGCCGTCTAATGCCTTCACCAACGCCAGCAATTGGATCGGGCAGGTGAACGAAGAACGGCACATGAACCAGTACACGGCGAAGGGCGACCATCGCTTCTCCGATAAGAACACGATTTCCGGCCGCTTCCTCTACTACAAGCATTTCAACAACAACGGATTTGCCGGCGCCCTGCCGGACCCGAACGTGCGCCAGCGCCTGGACAACTACCTCAACTACAACACCACCATCAACGACACGCACAGCTTCACCCCCTCGCTCTTGAACGAGGCACGCGTCAGCGTGGCGCGGCAAGCGTTTCCGTTCCAGGCCTTTAGCTACAATCAGGGCTGGATCTCCAAGCTGGGGCTGCCTACCAGCGTTCCCGAAGGCACGCTGCCGCGCGTGGACAACGGACTGCCCGGCTTTGGCGCCTTCACAGTGGGGCTGCGCGGTTCCACCACCTGGCAATTCGTCGATGCCTTGACCAAGATCGTGGGTGGCCACACCATGAAATTTGGCGCGGACATCCGCTTGCAGCAAGCCAACAACTACCAGCGCGAAGTCCCCTCCGGACAGTTCAATTTCGCCGCCGGCCTGACCAACAACCCCCAGGCCACCGCCGGGACCGGCAGCCAGTTGGCCACGTTCCTGCTGGGCACGGTCAGCAGCGCCACCGTCACGCGCTATGCGGGCGAGAGCGAGAAGTCATACTCCACCAGTTTCTTCTTCCAGGACGATTGGAAGGTATCGCGCCGCTTCACCCTCAACCTCGGGTTGCGGCACGACTATCAACCGTGGGGCACGGAGCGCAATCACGGAACTTCGAACTTCGACCCGTTCGCCAAAAACCCGCTGACCAATTTGATGGGCCGCATGGAGTACGCCGGCCTCGACTATGGCGCCACGCCGCTCGAAAACATCCGCACGAACTTCGGTCCCCGCATCGGCTTCGCGCTCGACGTGTTCGGCAACAGCAGAACCATCCTCCGCGGCGGCTATTCGATCTTCTATCCGCAGGTCTTCTATCGCGACTACTACGGCAATACGGCGGGCTTCGCGAACACCTCGACCAGCTACAATCCTCCCGGCGGGAATTCGAACCTGCCGGCATTTCAGTTCAAGGACGGGCTGCCCTCGCCCGCGGTGGAACCCCTCGGCTCCAAACTGGGCCCCAGCTTCCTGTTGGGCCAGGGCGTGAATTGGGATCAGGCCAACGAAAAAGTCCCCATGTCGCAGCAATGGACCCTCTCCCTCCAGCGCATGCTCCCGGGAAAGTGGATGGTGGATGCCGCTTACACCGCCAATAAGGCCAATAACCTGGCCGCGTCCGGTTACGACTTCAATCAGCTCGATCCGCAGTACAACCCGCTCGGTCTCGCTCTGCAGGACCAGGTGGCGAACCCCTATGCCGGCGTTGTGCCGGGCTCCCTGGGCGGGGCCACCATCAGCCGGTCTCAATCGCTGAAGCCGTATCCCTACTACACGGGCGTCACCGTCCGGCTTCCCCACCTGGGTTCCTCCATCTACCACGCGCTGCTGTTCACGGCGGAGAGGCGTTTGTCCAGCGGTGTTGCAGTGCTGGCTTCTTACACCTTCGGAAAGCTGATCAGCGACAGCGCCATCGTTCCCTCCAACTTCGGCGCGGTGGAAGTCGGCAGCGACAACGGCTACCAGAACGGCAAGTTCAACCGCCGGGCCGAACGCTCCGTCGACCCGACCGACGCCTCCCAGCGGTTAGTGCTGAGCGGCATCGTGGAACTTCCCTTCGGCAAAGGGAAACGCTGGAACTTCCACAACCCGCTGGTCTCCCGTCTCACCGGCGGCTGGCAATTGAACCTGATCTCCACCATCCAGTCAGGCCTCCCGCTCGTAGTGCGCGGCGCCAGCAACAATCTGGCGAACCGTCCGAACTCCACCGGAATCAGCGCCAAGCTGAGTAACCCGACCGCCGACCGCTGGTTTGACACAGCGCAGTTCGTGAACCCGCCCAGCTTCACCTACGGCAACGTGGGACGCAGCCTGCCCGACGTCCGCAGTCCCGGAATCGTGGACTTCGATATTTCGGTGATCAAGGATACCGCGATCTCCGAACGCCTGAAGCTACAGTTCCGCGGCGAAGCCTTCAACTTCGTCAACCACCGGAATCTGGGCAGCCCCAACGCGAGCTTCTCGGCAGGCGCCAATGGCCTGAACAACAGCTCCACCTTCGGCGTCATTACCTCAGCGCGCGATCCGCGCATCATGCAGTTTGGGATGAAGCTGATTTTTTGAGGCGCCTCATGAAGCGGTTGGCGTACAGCGCCTCTAAGTCAGCGTACCCGCAGGATTCGAGCCCGATTCGCGGGCAGGGAGCGCCTGGTTGGTCCGGCGTCGAAGGTATTCGAATCCTGAAAGAGCATCATCCCGGCAGGATCTGCCCGTTCATTCGAAGTCGCAGGCGGTTGCGTCCGCGTTGGAGAACCGGGTCTTTGACTGAGAGTTTGCGCCACGCCTGCCCGTAGTCTGCGCCCACCGAATCCGGCCGGGATTGCAACCGGACCCGAAGTGGTGTACTCCTTGCTTATCCGGCCGGAACCAGAATGAGCCGGACTCGGGAGGACGGAGATGATTTCCCACGAGGTTTCACGCCGGGATTGGTTGGCGGGCGCTGCCGGTATGGCTCTGGCCGGAACGGCGCGCGGGCAAACGCGGCCGGCTCCAGCCGCTCCGGTTGCCATCGCGCGTTGCCGCGCTTACGATGCAACATTCGACCAGGCCCTGGCGTCGGCCCTGGACAGGATCGGCGGCGTCGGATCGCTGGTGAAGGGTAAGACGGTGGCCGTGAAGCTGAACCTGACAGGCAACATCACGCGCTTCCCCAACCGCCCGGACTTGCCGTACCGCAACGATCCCGCGACGGTGCTGTCCCTGGCACGCCAGATCTCGCGGGCTGGTGCGACACGCATTCGCCTGATCGAGT
>JAPKZC010001060.1 GCA_026394025.1 Candidatus Solibacter sp. | reverse complement strand
TCGAGGAACTGCTGGCGCGGATTCGCGCTGCCATGCGCCGCTCGCCATCCTCATCGGAAGGTGGCCCGCGCGGCTACACCGCCTCAGACCTGGAGATCGATTTCGACACGCGCAAGGTGCACGCCAACGGCAAGGATGTCCGCCTCACCCCCAAGGAGTTCGAGACCTTGCGTTACCTGGTGGCACATACCGGCCGCCCCGTGACGCATCCCGAAATCCTCCAAGCCGTGTGGGGCCCGGACTACGGCGACGAGCCCGAATACCTGCGCGTATTCATCAACCAACTGCGCAAGAAGATAGAGGCCAATCCGGGGAAGCCCAAATACATCCTGACCGAACCCTGGGTGGGCTACCGCTTCGCCGGGTAGGTAATTACTGTCTCTCCTACTTATTCAATCCTGATCGTTTCCTTACGACTTCCTTACGCCCTCACTTCTACGCTCAGTACAGGTGATGAACATGCAGAGTCGCGGCGAACTCCAAATTGACCCCGGAAAACTCGACAAGGACGCATTCCACGCCGAAGTGGAACTGGTGGTGCCGTACACGGACCCAGACCTGACGCGCGCGCTATTGAAAAGAGCGGCGGCGTTGACTGCCGGCTTACAGGCGCGCATTGCCCTGGTGGCAGTTCACTCGGTGCCGTTCCCCGCGGATCTTCGCTGTCCCAGAAACGAACACGCTTTTCTAGTGGAGCAACTCATGGAACTGGCCGCCGAGTGCCCTCTGCCGGTTAACCCGCACGTGGTTCTGGCGCGCAGCCGCGAGGAAGGCTTCCGGTACGCGCTGCGGCCGGATTCCACCGTACTCGTGGGCACTTACCGCCATCTCTGGCGCACCAGCGAAGAGCGCCTGGCTCGTATGTTCGTCTCCGACGGCCACAAGGTGGCTCTGGTGCATATCGAAAAGGAAGAAACCAGTGCTTGACGTGTTGTTCGTCTTGATGACGGTGGCGTTTTTCGCCGTGAGTTGGGCATTCGTCAAAGGATGCGAAAAGCTATGACACCTGAATACGTTGTCTCACTGGTGGTGGCGGTAGCGCTCGCAGGGTATCTCTTCTATGCGCTGCTCCGCCCGGAGCGATTCTGATGAGTCCAAACGGGATATTCCAGATACTTCTTTACATCGCGGTGGTAATTGCCTTGGCCAAGCCGGTTGGCGCCTTTATGGCCAAGGTCTTCGCCGGCGAACGCACCTGGCTGCACCGCGTCCTTCGCCCCGTCGAGAGCGCAATCTACAAGGTCTGCGGCATCGATCCCGCGGCCGAGCAGCACTGGACACGCTACGCCGGGTCCCTCCTGGCCTTCAGCGCGGTCAGCCTGCTCTTCACCTACTTGATCCTGCGCCTCCAGCAGTGGTTCCCGCTCAATCCCGCGGGGTTGGCCAACGTCGGCGAGCACCTGGCCTGGAACACGGCCGTCAGTTTTACATCGAACACCAACTGGCAGTCGTATGCGCCAGAGAGCACCATGAGCTATCTCACGGAGATGATCGCTCTGGCCACTCACAACTTCTTCTCGGCGGCGGCCGGCATTGCCGTGGCCATCGCGGTGATCCGCGGATTCTCGCGCCACTCCACCAAAACCCTCGGCAACTTCTGGGTGGATTTCACGCGCTGCATACTGTACGTGCTGCTGCCGCTTTCCGTGGTCGCCGCGCTCCTGCTCTGCTCGCAAGGCGTAATTCAGAACCTGGAGCTCTACGCCAAGGTCACCACGCTCGAAGGCACGGTGCAAACCATCCCGCAGGGCCCCGCAGCGTCGCAGGAAGCCATCAAGATGCTGGGCACCAACGGCGGCGGCTTCTTCAACGCCAACTCGGCGCATCCTTATGAGAACCCGCCAGGGTTGGGCGCTACTGGCGGTGATGACCATCCTCTTCCTCGCTGGCGTCTTCATCGTCTACCCGGCGGAACAGGCCGGTAATCCGGTGCTCACCCGCCTCGGCGTGGTCGGCGGCAACATGGAAGGCAAAGAGGTGCGCTTCGGCATCGCCAACTCGGCGCTTTTCACCGTCGTCACGACCGGCGCAAGCTGCGGCGCGGTCAATAACATGCACGATAGCCTCACCCCGCTGGGCGGCCTCGTTCCCCTGGTCAATATCGAACTGGGCGAAGTCGTCTTCGGTGGTGTCGGATCGGGCCTGTACGGCATGCTGCTGTTCGCCATCCTGGCGGTATTCATCGCTGGCCTCATGGTGGGCCGCACCCCGGAATATCTCGGCAAGAAGATCGAGCGCAAAGAAGTCAAAATGGCGATGCTCGCCGTCATGGTGTTGGCGTTCTGTATCCTCGGCTTCTCCGCTTTGGGCATCGGCCAGGCCACCGTGAAGAGCAGCCTGAACAATAATGGCCCGCACGGCTTGAGCGAGGTGCTGTACGCCTATACCAGCGGCGTCGGCAACAACGGCAGCGCCTTCGCCGGAATCAACGCCAATACCATGTACCTCAACACCACGCTCGGTATCGCCATGCTCTGCGGCCGCTTCCTGATGCTGATTCCCCTGCTCGCCGCTGCCGGCAGCCTGGCGCAAAAGAAACTGGTGCCGGTCTCGGCAGGTACCTTCCCCACCCACGGTCCCATGTTCGTCGTCCTGCTGGTTGGCGTGGTTGTGATCGTGGGCGCACTGACTTTCTTCCCGGCGCTCGCGCTGGGTCCCGTCGTGGAACACCTCCTGATGCATCAGGGGAGGCTTTGGAGCTAGTATGCCGGTAATCACCGCATCACCGTCACACTCGGAAGACGTTGCGTCGATCGTTCCCAAGAAGGGTTCGCGCTCGCGCCCGCTCTTCGACCCGCCCATCGTCAAACGCGCCATCACAGATTCGCTGGTCAAACTCCACCCGCGAACCATGATGAAGAATCCCGTGATGTTCGTGGTGGAATGCGGCGCGGTCATGACCACCCTGCTCACCGTGCGCGATTTCGCCAGTGGCGCCGGCGTCGCCGGATTCACCTTCCAGATCTCGCTCTGGCTGTGGTTCACCGTGCTGTTCGCCAACTTCGCCGAAGCTATGGCCGAAGGCCGCGGCAAGGCGCAGGCAGACACCCTGCGCAAGACCAAGACCGGGACCGG
>JAPKZC010000502.1 GCA_026394025.1 Candidatus Solibacter sp. | reverse complement strand
CAGTTGGGTGCCAATGGAATCGGTGGACGGCGTGATCGATTCCCAGCGCGAGAAGTTTTCGCTCGACCTGAACAGTCTCTCCCCTGGAGAGCACCTGCTGGTAATTCGCGCCGCCGATAGCGCCAACAATACCGGCGTCGCCAAGGTGATCCTCAAATGACCGGAACCATCGCCCATTTCGAAGAACTGCTGAAGACCGTGCCGCAGCGACTGGCCGATGTTGCGGACGAAGCCGCCGCGCACAAGCCCGGAGGGGACCGCTGGTCGAAGAAGGAGATTCTCGGCCACCTGATCGATTCCGCCGCCAACAATCACCAGCGGTTCGTACGGGCGCAAAGCGCCGGGCGCCTGGAATTCCCGGGCTATGAACAGGAATTCTGGGTGGCCACGCAGTCCTACGCCACGGAATCCTGGGCCGATCTGGTCAACCTCTGGCTCCTGCTCAACCGGCACCTGCTGCACGTGGTGAAGGCGATGCCGGGCGCGATGTGGTCGCACGAATGCGTGATCGGCGGACGCCCCGCAGTCACCCTCGAAGCGCTGATCATCGACTATCTCCGTCACCTAGACCAGCATCTGGCGCAGTTGCTGGGACAACTTCGGACCGCGAAGTGAGACATGTGTGTCTCACTTACCGAAATGGGTTGTGTTTTAAAATCAATAGGTTAACGACGAGAAAGGCGAACAAAAGACAAATAAGTTGAGACAAATCTGTCTCACTTTGCCTCTGCTTTCCTTGAGCGGAGCGGCGCGTGCAGTGCCCCCCGACTCGATTTTACCGCGCAGGGCGGCAGGTTTTGGGGTGGGGGAGGACAGACGTATCCGGCTAAGTTCCCTGGGCAGAATGGATTAGGCTGGACAGAATTTATTTTATGTTGGTGTCACGCCGGGTATTACCCTGAACACATGTCCGTATCCCGCCGCGTTTTTCTAGGCGCCGTGCCCGCCGCGCTCGCCGCACAGACTCTGAATCGCCGCGACGTTGCATCGCGGCATAACCCGACTTCGCGCGCGCTGGACCCGCGCTCTCCGCTCTCGGTGGGCAACGGAGAATTCGTCTTCACCGCCGACGCGACGGGGCTACAGACGTTTCCCGGACCCTACGAAAGCCAGATGCCCCTCTGCACGCAATCGCAATGGGGCTGGCACACCGCGCCCAACCCCACGGGCAAGGGTCCGGCCGATCTCCGGCTCGGCGATTTCGACACTTTCGGGAGGAAAGTGGGCTACCCGACATCGAGCGACGGGCAGAAGCAGCTTTTCGACTGGCTGCGCGAAAATCCGCACCGGCTGCACCTCGGCCGCATCGGCTTCGCCATCGACAAGCCCGAAGACGTCCGCTGTATCCAACAGACCCTCGACCTGTGGAGAGGCACCCTGCACAGCGAGTTCGAATGGCGCGGACAAAGCATCACGGTGGAGACGTGCTGCCATCCCACGGAAGACAGGATCGCCGTCACCGTGCGCGGCCGAATTCCCGTGGTGTTCGAGTTCCCCTACGGGTCCAGCGCCATGCAGGCCGCCGATTGGGCGCACCCGGCCCAACACCAGACCGTCCAACAAGCAGCCACCGCAAATTCTCTGGCTCTCGACCGCCGCCTGGACGGCGACACCTACGCCGTCAGCATCGCCTGGCCCGGCGTGGGCGCGGCGATCAAGCAGGAATCGGCGCACCGGTTCGTGCTGACTCCGGCCACTGATCGGCTCGCCTTCAGTTGCGGCTTCCAACGTACCGGCGAGAAGAGTCCGAGCTTCGCTCGGATTGACAGGCTGAAGCCTGCCCCACCTGCCGCCACCTTCGCCGCCGCCGAAAAGCACTGGGCGGCATTCTGGAATTCGGGCGCCGCCATCGAACTTTCCGCCGCTGCCGACCCGCGCGCCCGCGAACTGGAGCGCCGCATCGTGCTCTCCCAGTACCTCACCGCGATACAGTGCTCCGGCTCCATGCCCCCACAGGAGACCGGACTCACCTGCAACAGTTGGTACGGCAAGTTCCACCTGGAAATGCACTACTGGCACGCGGCGCACTTCGCGCGCTGGGGCCGCCCCGCGCTGTTGGAGCGCAGCCTGGGCTGGTACAACGCGATTCTGCCCAGTGCCCGAGACAAGGCCAAACAGCAGGGCTACAGCGGCGCGCGGTGGCCGAAGATGACTGCCCCAGACGGCCGCGACAGCCCCTCCAACATCGGCCCGCTGCTGATCTGGCAACAGCCGCACCCCATTGCCATGGCGGAGATGATCTACGCCGCGCGCCCCACCGGCGAGACCCTGGCGCGCTACCGCGACATGGTCTTCGAATCCGCCGAATTCATGGCGAGCTATGCGCACTACGACGCCAAGAGCGCGCGCTATGTGCTGGGT
>JAPKZC010000440.1:3878-8646 GCA_026394025.1 Candidatus Solibacter sp. | reverse complement strand
CAGAGTCGGGCCGGAAGAGCGCGCTCGGGGAATTTGGGCAAATCTCAGGAGACGGGGAGAACTACCTGGACCACAGCTTCAGCCGGCGGTTCCTTAAAGGCAAAATCACGACAATGACGCCGGACAGGGATGCCGCCGTAAGGAACTTTAGAGCGCTGTTCTGGTTGAAGTACCTCTTTCACCTTCGACTATTCACTACCCGGCGAGTATTCCACCACCGCCTTTGTCTGCATCTCTCCGTGTCCCGAAAATTCTGGGAAGGGCAGGCGTATCGCCAGATGGCCGATACCGTTGCTCCGCCAGCTAACGAAGGCCTGCCGGCGCTTCCGGAGACCGCCGATCCCGTTGCGGGTTGCGGTGTCGCCGCACCGACCGCGCCGCGGAAGCGCGGACCGAAACCCGATCACGACACCGCCGTCCGCGTAGCTGACGTCGTCGCGCGCATCTCGGCAGACGGCGACTGGCGCTCGAACCTGGATGACATCTGCGAAGCCCTGGACGAAGAACACATCCCGGTTCCGAGGACTTGGCGGCGCAACAGAAAGTGCACCCAGTGGAGCCTCTGCGATGACCGTGACCTAATCGTCAAGGCTATCGGTTATAGGCTTGGCCAGGCGCGTTCGCGAAAGAAAGACACCCCCGAAACTCTCTCCTAATTTCCGCGAATTTTCGCACCACAGCGGTTGCTCACCGAAGCGCCGTATTGCTGCATTTTCCCTGAGAAAATTTCCAAAACAATTGTCGGTCCCGATGATTGCGTATGGGCGTTCGCGACGCCCATACGCGATCATTGAAAACCGAATAGATCACGCCAGCCGGGAAGCCCAAAGTACGGACAGTCTGCGATGACGCCTTCGAAGCCGAGCGGACACCCGGAAATGCCTTCGCAAACGCCTCGCGTGATCGTGCAATCCATTTGTCCCGGCATCGCTCCGGGGCTCAATCACAACAGGTTTGGAGATCAAGAAAGGAGCGAAATGGCAATGGTAGATAGTGTTCTCGAAACCCTGCTGAACGAGCACGACGTGGCGCGCATCACGGGCCTCTCGGTGGCTTCCGTCCGGCGGTGGCGGCTCCTGCGGCAGGGGCCGAAATATGTCAAGATCGGCGCCGCAGTCCGCTACAAGCCGGACGATGTCGCCGCGTGGCTGGAAACGCGGCCCAGCGGCGGCGGGCAGCAGGCCTGAGGGGCAGGCGCGCATGGACATCATCACATTCACACCCGGCGAAGTGTCCCGCTTCTACAAGGACCGCATCCCCCACCTGAAGCAGACGGGCGCGCAGTGGAACTGCGGCTGTCCCAGACACGGCGGCAAGGACCCGAACTTCAAAGTGGAAGCTGCGACAGGCCGATGGTATTGTCATTCGGTTTGCGGTTGCGGCGGCGACATCATCGACCTCGAAATGGCGCTTACGGGCGCGGATTTCAAAGCTGCGAAGACCGAGGTCTTCCGCCTCGTGGGCCGGAACGAGCCCAGGCACACAACAGGCGGGTGGCGCGAGGTTGAGCGCTACCCTTACACAGACGCGGACGACAACCTCCTTTTAGAGGTCGTCCGTTTCCTGAAACCGGACGGGAAGAAGACGTTCGTTCAAGTCCGTCCGAGCGGAGTTGAAGCGGCCGGAACGATCGACCCAGAGCGGATCGGGGGCGTTCCCACCGGCGGGATCGTCATCGGTCTGTCAAAGGGCAAGTACCTTCCCGACCCGAAGGCCGAGCGCGCAACCGGCAAGCTCCGAGAAGAACTGTTGAGAGCCTCTGGCGTGGGCCATGTCGGCACGGAATGCTGGCATGCAAGAAAAGATGGGACGCGATTCTGGGCCAATGTCGTCACCATGGCCCTGAAGGACACGAATGGCGATTTGCAAGGGTTCGCGAGTGTAGTGCGCGACTTTAGCGACCGTCACGAGAAAGCCGAAGCATTGCGGCGTGGGTCCAAAGAGATCGGTATTCCGGAGGGATCGGCGGTCATCGGCATCGTTTCCGGTGAGTTTGACCGCATTACGGAGGCGAACGAAGCATTCCTAGCCATGGCAGGCTTCAGCCATGAGGATTTGTGGCAGGGCCTGCTCCATTGGCCGGATTTCACCCCGACGGAATACCTTGGCCTGGATGAAGCGGCTCATGAAGAAGCACTGCGATTCGGATCCAGTACTCCCTTGGAACGGGATCTTCTTTGTAAGGATGGGAATCGAATCCATGTTCGGATTGCCATAGCGATTCTGAGGCTGTCTCCATTTCGATGGATTGCATTTGTGCGCGACCTTCGCGACCTCGATCATTTGGAGAACGTTGACCAGGAAGCCGTAGATTTCAATCACAACTTTGGAGAGATTGTCGGAAGCAGTACCGCCATGAGGCGGGTTATGAAACAGGTGGAAATGGTGGCGCCGACGGACGCTACCGTGTTGATCATGGGCGAGACCGGCACAGGGAAAGAACTGATCGCGCGTGCCACCCACAACATTAGTCCTCGCAGAAATCTCCCCTTCGTCACGTTGAACTGCGCAGCAATTCCAACCGGGCTCCTGGAAAGCGAGCTGTTCGGGTATGAACGCGGCGCATTTACTGGAGCATTGTCGCAAAAGATCGGACGTTTCGAGATGGCGAATCGCGGCACCCTCTTCCTGGACGAGGTGGGAGATATCCCGCTTGAACTACAACCCAAACTGCTCCGCGCGCTCCAGGAAAAGTCCTTTGAAAGACTCGGTGGCACGAAAACGATCGCGATTGACGTACGGCTGGTGGCAGCTACCAACCGGAATCTTAGTCAGATGATGGCGGAAAAGCTTTTCCGGAGCGATCTCTACTATCGGCTGAAAGTGTTTCCAATCACGACGCCTCCGTTGCGCGACCGTCCAGAAGACATCCCGGTCCTCGCCCGATATTTCACGAAGAAATATGCTGCCAAGATGAACCGGGAGATTACCAAAATCTCAACCGAAACAATGCGGGTTCTAGTGAGTTGGCCGTGGCCAGGCAATGTTCGGGAGCTGGAAAATTTCATAGAACGGTCCGTCATCGTATCAAGCGGCTCCACCCTCCGTGCTCCCCTCGGTGAGTTGGTAGTAACCGCGGAAACCACCGGTGGAAGTGGAATCACGCTGGAGGAAATGGAGCGTGAGCACATTCTTAAAGTCCTTAGGAACACTAACGGCGTGGTCACCGCTGCGGCCACCCAACTTGGGTTGCATCGCACGACCCTTACCGCTCTGATGCGAAGGCTGGGAATTTCTCGCGGCAAGTTCTAGGCTGGAGATAGGAAGACCTTCGCAGAAGGTCGAAATGGGCATTGGGCTCAACGACGGCCTCGCCCTTTCAAGGCCGACTCATCCACTTCCCCACAGAGTGCCAAGTATCGCCCAGAGGCGTTTCGGATGTCCGTATGGACTTCCTGGAAGTGCGGCCCTGGCACGCAGCGTGCAACGTGAAACGCATGAAGAAGAAGCTAGCCGACGAAGGTAGGGGAGAGGTTACTCACGGGGGCGCGAAGTGAAGCCGTGCTCGTCAACATTCGGTTCTGGCGCGGCAATCGCGGTTCTGGAATTCTCGGGCCTCAGCCCTCGACCCCGAGTTGCCATTTCGCTGCCATCCCTCGCGGAATTGAGTCGGAGACAGGGCCGGCCATCAGGGCCAATTGACAACACGTGGTCATCTGACGAAATCTGGTCAGACGTGTTGGGTAGGGACAAAGTTCTATCGGAGGTTCTGGCGTTGCTTTGGCCACCCTCGTGCAATACACGGTAGATCGCCCACCAGGGGGGGCAGACTTGAAGATGGCTACACAAGCAACCGCAGTTCAAACGGACCCGGTCTGCGGAATTCAACTCGAACCGAGCTGCACGACCGCCTCTTCGGAACACGCTGGAAAGATGCACCACTCAAGGCTGAGTTCGATGAGAACCCGGATGGGTTTGTGGGATCGGGGTCGATGAAGGGCTTAGTTGTTGATGGGCGTTGTGGAAGACAGGGATGGCGAGCCTGATGCCCCGCTTTTCCTCGGATCGCGGTACGGGAATACACCGAGCAGCACTACCTTCCGGGTGCGGCAAGTTATCGGGAACGTGCGGCGGACAGGGGTTCCCTGGGCCGGAAGATGGCCGATTGGCAGCGCACCGTGGAAAAGGTATGGCCAGCGGTGCACTTCGGGAGATCCAAGGTGGAGACTAACGCGGGGCAGCACGTCTTTGAGGTTGAGGTCTATCTCCATGAATTGGATCCGGATGCGGCACGAGTGGAACTCTATGCCGACGGCAGCGATGGCGGTGGTCCAGTGCGGCAAGAAATGGAGCGAGTCGGCCCGCTGGCCGGCACGGCCAACCTCTGCACGTATCGAGCACGAGTGATCGGCGCGCGTCCACCTGGCGACTATACTGTGCGCGTAGTGCCGACACTTATCGGCGTCGCGGTTCCTCTGGAAGCTGCCCGCATCGTGTGGCAGCGTTGACCGTCTCTTTGAATGGAGGATCGGCATGTCAAATCGGAGCCACGACATAGGCATGGTCGGCCTGGGTGCGATGGGGCGCAATATGTTGTTGAATCTGGCCGACTACGGCTCCGTGGTGGCAGGCTATGATAACGATCCACGCAAGGTCGAAGCTCTGCAGAAGGAAGCCCAGGGACAACACGTCGACGGCTTCACCGATATCAAAGAATTTGTGGGCGCGCTCAGTGTGCCGCGCACGATCATGATGCTGGTACCGGCAGGCCCACCTGTGGATTCGGTGATCGCCGCCCTTCTATTGCACCTCGAAAAGGGCGATCTGA